>CAZLND010000030.1:0-15619 GCA_964560635.1 uncultured bacterium
AGCCGTAGGAACCCCTCGTTGGCCTTCAGGTCCGGGTACTTTTCCACGACGACCATCAGCCTGCCCAAAGCACCTTCCAAGTCATTGGCGGCCTTCACTTTATCGTCCGAGGACTGGGCCGCGCCCCATTGGCTGCGCAGGCGGGTGACTTCCTCGAGAACATCCTTTTCGTGCTTGGCGTAACCCTTGACCGTCTGCACCAGGTTCGGGATCAGGTCATAGCGTCTTTGAAGGTCCGTATCCACATTGGCATAGGCGTTGTCCAGGCCTGTTTTGGCGGACACCAACCCGTTATAGGACCCGATAAGTGTCAGGAAGAAAACAACGACGAAACCAAGCAACGCCCACAGCCAAATTTTGGAAGACATGTTCAACCCCCCCCATGATTAATTTTAAATTCTTAATTGACCCCATTTCCGCTTCGCGGAAATTTCATCAATTCATAATTCAACCTTCAAAATTTCTTTCGACTACCTGCCGTACATCCCCATGATCTGCGTCCAGGCCAAGATATGGCCCTTCATCAGCTTCAGCAGCTGATCTTCCGATATGCCCGCCCGGGCCAAGACCGGCGCGTCCAGGGCGTAAAGCTTGAAGTAATATTGGTGCGTTCCCTTCGGAGGACAAGGCCCGTCATAGCCTATTTTTCCGAAATCATTGACCCCTTGAAGGATACCTTCGGTGGTCTTCTCTTCCCGGGGAAAACCCTCTAAAAGCTCATGGACTTGCCCCATGGGAGAGCCGGTCAAACCGGACACCTTGGCGGGAATATTGAAGATGACCCAATGCACCCAGGTCTTCAAGGGGGCATCCGGGTCCTCGACCACGATGGCGAAACACTTGGTCTTAGCGGGAGCGTTCTTCCAATTAAGCTCCGGCGAAAGGTTCTTTCCATTACAGGTGAATTTGTCGGGGATCATCCCCCCGCCCTGGAAGGAAGCGCTCTCGAGATGAAGGAAGGACTTCTTGGCTTTCCCCGCCGGCTTGGACGCATCCTGTCCAAAAACCGTTCCCGCCGTCAACAGCGCCAGCCCCCAGATCAAATTCTTCAGCATGTGTCCTCCTTCTCGAATGGTCAGGCGTTCATCTTATGGATAATGGCCTCGATCGTTTCCAAATACTTCTCGAAGGTTTGGAGAACATCCAAATCCTTGATCCTTTCGCCCCTTTTCAACCGGTCCACGATCTGGAAGACCTCGATGTCAAAGGGCACCAGTTCCTGTAATTTCTTGAGGGCTTCCATCTTCTTTACCGGCGGCTTCACGTTGAAGAGCCATAGGGCGCTCTTGAACAACACTAGGAAAGTGGAAAGGGAGTGGATGAGGAGCTGTTGGACCTTTTTGGGCTTACCCTCGGTCATCATGAATTGGGTCTTGAGTTGGAGGACCTTCCCTCGCAGGTTATGTTCCAACTCGAGTTTCAGGTTCTGGTGGGAAACGGGCAGGTCCAGGAAGGGATCCTCGCCGAACATCACCCGGTGATTCTCCTTGATGTCCGATATCTCCACGGGAAACACCTCCACGAAGCCTTGCAGATCCTCCAGGGTCACGAAGAGAGGGGCCGGATTACCCTGCTTGACCCAGGGGACCACCGCTTTGGAGATGTTCTGAAGGCCCAGCAGTTTGAGCCGGTGGGTCACCACCATGAGGTTATAGTCCGAATGTTTACCGGCATGGTCGCCCGAGGCCCCCGACCCATAAAGGATCACGCACACGAGATTGTCGTGGATGGTGCTTTTCAATTCTTCCGCCATTCGTTCGACTGTCCACTTTCCCATTGCTTCTCCAATTAAAATTTAAGGATTTTGATCACTTTCAAAGCTACCAACTTCCGCTGGAGCCACCACCGCCCGAACCACCGCCGCCAAATCCGCCGAACCCACCACCGCCTCCACCCGATCCGCCTCCGCTCCAACCACCCCCGTAAAATCCCCCACCCCAGCCGCCCCGATGCCCAGGACCAGCCTTCCGACTGAGATAATAAAGAAGGACCGTCAAGATGACGAATATCAGGATCGTTTGCCAAAACCCGGCCCCGTACAGGTTCCCAACGGGGTTCGTGTTCTGTTCCCCGCCGGCCTCGATGAGCTTGGCCAGCTCCAGCACACCAACCGTGAGTCCTTGGCCGAATTCCTTTTGCTTGAAGAGGGGTTCCATGGCGTGGCGGCGGATGGTACCTGTATCCCCATCGGTGATAATGCCTTCCAAACCATAACCGACTTCGATCCTGTCCTTGCGGTCACCTACGGACAAAAGGATGAGAAGCCCGTTATCCTTTCCCTTTTTGCCGATCCCCCAGGCCTTGAAGAGGTCCACCGCCGCCTGGTCGATGTCCCCGCCTTCCACCGACTTCATGGTGACAACGGCCATCTGCACCCCGGTCTTGGTTTCCAACTGGGTCAAAAGGCTCTCGAGGTTTTCAGCTTGGTCCGAGGGAACCACATGGGCGAAGTCGTTGAGGTGTCCGGTGGGGCTAGGCCAATGCTGGGACGCCATGGCCGAGAGCCAGGCGGTGAAGAAGAAAAGGAACGCGAAAAACGGTTTCTTCATGGAATGGGGGGACTTTCAAGGGCGGCCTTTACGGGCACCGCCTGGGATCGCACTGGGGCTTCAGCCCCTTTGGCGCTCGTATTTTCCCATCAATTGGGCTTCCCCCACAATACGTCTTTGCATCATTTTTTCAAGCTGAGCCTTGGTGGCTCCCGGCTCCAGAGCTAAGACCGCGCTGAGGGCGTAAAGCTTGAAGCAATAGCGGTGCATCTGCCCGCCCGGCGGCGCGGGGCCCCGGTAGCCGACACTTCCGGTGTCATTGATCCCTTGCTTGGTGCCATTGGGGAGAGAATTGAAACTTGGAAAAGCCTCGGGGAAATTGACCGTATTGAAGGGAATGTTGTAGATCACCCAATGGCAAAAGGAGCCGCTCGGGGCGTCCGGGTCGTCGCAAATAATAGCGAAACTCTTGGTCCCTTCGGGGGCGTTGGACCAATCCAGCGGCGGGGAGACATCCTCGCCATCGGCCGAGTAATGGGCGGGGATCATCTCCCCATCCTTGAACGCCCTGCTAATGATCCGGAAGGCCATTGGAACTCCCTTCGAAACTGTGCCCTATTTTAGTCCAAAAACCTCCCGGTGAACTTTAAATGATCGGTCGTCGAAGCAAACCATGAGCACTTTCCGGATCGTTTCGTTTTGGGAGAGATGATCTTTCATTTCGCTAAAGGCTATCTGGGCGGCCAGATCCATGGGGAAACCGTAAACACCGGTACTAATGGAGGGAAAAGCGATGGTCTGGATGCCCTGGAGGGAAGCCGTCTGGAGGCAATTGCGGTAACAACTGGCCAGAAGTTCTCGCTCCTTTTGGTGGCCGCCCCGCCAAACAGGGCCGACCGTATGAATGATCCACTTGGCGGGAAGCCGGTAGCCCTTCGTGATCTTGCACTGCCCCGTGGGGCAACTGCCCAAGGCGCGGCATTCTTCCAGAAGCTGGGGTCCCGCGGCCCGATGGATGGCGCCGTCCACACCCCCGCCGCCTAAAAGGGACTCATTGGCGGCATTGACGATGGCGTCCACTTGTTGGTGGGTGATATCCCCTTGGATGATCCGGATACGATCCAAGGCCGGATCCTTTTAGGAGTGAGGCCGCACTCGCGCGGCGACGACTCCCAAACAAGCGTCCGAAACCACCTTGAACCCCGCCTTCTCCAACTTGGCTTCGGCCTCCGGATGAGTAATGCCGGTCTGGAGCCAGACCGTCTTAGGACGCTTCTCCTCCGGAAGGGCGATGAGCTCGTCAGCCAGGGTCGGGATAACGTCAGGACGCCGGAAAACATCCAGGATATCGACCTTGAGCGGCAATTCCTTGACGGTGGCATAGGCCTTTTCGCCCAGCGAGGATTGGATGTTGGGATTGACGGGATAGATCTTCATCCCCCGCTCCTTCAACATGGCGGGGATCTGGTAAGCGGGGCGGTCCATTTTTTTCTCGTCCTGCATGCCCTCAACGGCGACGGTCTTGGCGTTCTTGACCATCTCCAACATTTCCGATTCATTGACGTTCATGGTTTTCTCCTCAAAGGGAAGTCGCCGGCTGCCCGGGGAAGCCGTGTACCTGGCCGGGGTTATGCCCCGGCCAGGTGGCAGCTCGGTCCAAGTACAATAGGGTTTGACATCACATCACTGATTTTGATCCTCAAGTATTCACCCATCTTAAAGGCAGAGCTGTCCCTTGACTTTCATCATAAGAAAGGCTCGCGGGTAAAAACAATGCTGGATGTCATAGAGGCTTTTATTGTAGGAAACCCCGATAAAGCATGAAATAAACCAAGACCCCGGTGACCGAGACGTAAAGCCAAATGGGAAAGGTCACCTTGGCGAGCTTGCGGTGCTTCTCAAAATTCCCCTTGAGGGCCTGGCGGAGGGTCAGGATGGCCAAGACCGGCACCAAGATGGCAAGGATCGTATGGCTAGGCAAAAGAAAATACAAATAAAAATCCTTAATAAAGCCATGGCCTTGGAAATAAAAGATGCCCGCCAGGAAGTGATGAACTAGATAAAGAACGAGGAACACGATGGACACGAAAAAAGCCGTCACCATGCAGAAGCGGTGGGCGTTCCGATTTCCACTCTTGATGAAAACAAAACCCGTCACCAGCAGGATGGCACTCAGGGAATTCAGGCAAGCGTTGAGGGTCGGCAACATCTCGATGGTCACGACTTGCTCCATCGGCTCATGATGTATTTTACGTCTTGATGCAGTTTTTTGAGGTCCGCCTCATCCGTTCCATCGTAAAAACCACGGATCATCCCTTTGCTATCCACCAGGTAGATGCGGGAACTATGGATATACTCGAAACCGGCGGGAGCCAAGGGGTCCCTTTGCGCCGCGGCCCGGAAACCATCCCGAATGACCTTATACAAAGCTTCCTTTTCGCCGGTCAAGAAGAACCATTTGGCTGGGTCCGCCTTCAGGTCATCCGCGTATTTCTTGAGGCTCTCCACCGTGTCCCGCTCCGGGTCCACGGTAAAGGTCACCAATTGGAGATCCGGATCATCCTTCCAATCCTTCTGTAACAACTGCATTTGTTGGCTCAAGAGGGGGCAGGACCCGGCGCAATGGGCGAAGATGAAATCCACTACCCAAACCTTTCCCTTCAGCTCATCGCTGGAAAAAGTCTGCCCGCTTCTTTCGGGAAAAGAGAAGTCGGGGGCGGCCATTTGAGGCTGAAGGAGCCGGTCCGAAGGCCGGTGGGTCCATGTCCAATAACCGAACAAGTTCAATCCGATCAGGACCACTCCGAAAAACAACCAGGTTTTGAGGGGTATCTTCCCTTCCATGGTCACCCGCCTTCCTTGCTCTTTTCCACGACCCACGAGGAAAGAGCGTAAAAAAAGATGGAAAATCCAGCCAAGACGATCAAACAAGTCCATAAGGATGGGAGCGCGCTGAGTTCTTCCGTATGGAGAGGAAAAAGACCCCGCCGGACCCCCGCCACGCCGTAAGTGAAAGGGTTCACGGTCATGAACCACTTTAGCCAAACCGAGGGACCTTGCGGAAAAACGGCGCCCGAGGCCATCCACATGGGAAGCAGGACCATATTCATCACCGCGTGGAACCCGGGGGGTGATCCGATCTTCCAGGCCAGCCAAAAACCCATGGCCGTTACGACGAAGGAGATAAGGAAAAGGGCGGCCAAAAGACCCAGGAAGGGCAATAACTGAAAAGTGGCTCCGACCAGACCCGCGAAAATCATGACCAACAAACCCTGCATCGTGGCCAAGGTGGCCCCGCCCAATATTTTGCCCATGACGATGGCCGCGCGGGGAACGGGAGCCACCATGACGGATTGGAGGAACCCGGCCTGCCGGTCCTCGATGATGGAGGCGGTCGAAAAGATACAGGTGAACATCATGCTCATGATCATGGTGCCGGGAAAAAAGTAGGCGCGGTAATCACTGCCCCCGATACCCGTTCCCAGGAAAGCCCAAAAAAGAAGCGCCGTGCCCACGGCCCCGAACCAGCGGCTGGGCACGCGGTAAAAGCGGACCAGTTCCCTTTGCCAAAGCGTGTAAACCGCCAGGAGGAAGTTCATTCTTTTTCCTCCTGGAAACGACGGCCGGTCTTATGGATGAAAACATCCTCCAATGTGGGCAAACCCAGGGTCAGGGAGAGGACCTGGTCGCGGAAGGCCTCGAGCAGAGGTGACACCAAATGATGGGCCTTGGCTTGTTCGATCTGGATAAGCCCCCCCACCAGGAAGGTTTTCACATTCAATTTTTCAGCGATCTGTTTGGCCAACAACTCCGGTTCCTTTGTCCGAATGCGGAGCACTTCTCCGCCGATACTAGCTTTGAGTTCTTCCGGATTACCCAGGGCCACCTTTTCGCCTTTGTCGAGGATAAGAAGGCGGTCACAACGGTCCGCCTCTTCTAAATAATGAGTGGTGACCAGCACGGTGATGCCTTGGGATTTTCGAAGTTCCTCTAAATGTCCCCAAAATTCACGTCGGGCTGCCGGGTCCAACCCCGTGGAAGGTTCATCCAATATGAGGAGCGCCGGGTCATTGAGGAGCGCCTTGGCCAGCTCCACCCGTCTTTGCAAACCTCCTGAGAGGGTTTCCACCTTGTCCTTGGCCCTTTCCTTCAATCTCACGCGGCCCAAGTCCCGGTCGATGCGCCTCTCCAATTCCGCGCCCGAGAGACCGTAGAGATGGCCCTGGTGCCGGAGATTCTCTTCGACCCTAAGCTTTTTATCCAAGGCCGGTTGTTGAAAGACGACCCCCATCTTTCGCCGAATGGGGATCCGTTCCTTGGAAAGGTCCATGCCGAACATGCTGGCTTCCCCTGGTTTGCAGGAATAAAGGGTGGAAAGGATCTTGAAAGTGGTGGTCTTGCCCCCGCCGTTGGGGCCCAAAAAACCGAAGATCTCGCCCGCGCCGACCGAGAAGGTAAGCCCCTTGAGGGCGGTCTTGTCGCCGTAGCGGTAAGTGAGGTCATGGACTTCAACGGTGTTTTGCACAGGGTTCACGCCTTATTGAGCGCCATCACCAAGAAAAGGATGGGCAGGTAGGTAATGGAAAACCAAAAAAGTCCCTTGGCATGGCGCTCGGTCTTGTGCCAGGCCAGTAAGAAACTACAACCTAGGAACAGGGAACTTAACACGAAGGCGGCCCAAAAATATAGATGACCTGTCATGTGAAGATAGGCCGGAATAAGGGAAACCGGCCAAAGGGCAAAGGCATAGGCGACCGCCATGAGACCGGTGCTGTGGCCCTTGGGGTCCACCACCGCCAACATGGGGAGTCCGGCCCGGGCGTAATCGTCCCGGTACATCCACCCGATGGCCAGGAAATGGGGCATCTGCCAAAGGAAGAGGATGGCAAAAAGGGTCCAGCCCTCATGTCCCACTTGGTCGCGGGCCGCCGCCCAACCCATCATGGGGGGGATGGCCCCTGGAATGGCTCCTACCACCGTGCAAAGAGAAGTGATCCTTTTGAGAGGCGTGTAAAAAACGATGTAGCTCACGAGGGCCGCCAGCCCCAAGAACGCCGTCAAGGCGTTCACCTTCCAATCCAAAAGGGCGACACCCAATAGCGAAAGGCTCAATCCGAACCAAAATGCATGGGAACGAGCGAGTCTTCCCGCGGGAAGGGGTCGCTTGCTCGTGCGCTTCATGCGCAGGTCCGTGTCCGCTTCCAACCATTGGTTCAATGCGCCACAACCGGCCGCCACTCCCGTAGTACCAAGCAAGGTCAAAAGGAGCAGGCTCCAATTCATGGGACCGATGCTCCCCATGTAAAAACCCGCGAGGGTCGTCATGATGGCTTCGCTGTTGAGCCTGGGTTTGGTAAGGGTGATGTAATCCCTGAAACTTTTCAAGAAAGGTTTTCCTTTTTAAAGAGCTGGTGGCTTTTGAGGGAGAAGACCACCATGGAAG
Organism: uncultured bacterium; assembly: GCA_964560635.1. Taxonomy (GTDB): domain Bacteria; phylum Oederibacteriota; class Muellerivitia; order Muellerivitales; family Muellerivitaceae; genus CAZLND01. Next base: position 7,933 of record CAZLND010000030.1, read on the forward strand.
CCAAAAGACCCGCTCCCACCAGAACGTGGACTGAGGTTGGCACAATGGCTTTTCCGGTCGCGAGGATCATCATACCCAGGAAACATTGGATCCAGACCAATAACCCGGCCGCCGCAGCGGGCCAAAAGAGGCCCTTTTCTTCCGGAAAATGGACACAGGCGCGATAAGCCGTATGCGCCACAAAAAGAAGGACCACCGAAGCCCCGATACGGGTGTGGAGGAATTGGATAGCGGTCAGGAAGGACCATTCCGAGGGAAAGAGACGCCCGCTGACCAAGGGAAAATCGGGGATGGCCAACCCCGCCCCGCTATGACGGGTCACCGCTCCCACCAAGATCTGTAGGTACACCAGCCCCGTCGTCCAGAAAGCCCATTTGCCAATAGGCGAGGGGCGGTCGGTCAGACGGTTCGGCTTTTCTTCGATCCAGCCTTTGGACGTGACCAGGGCGAGGGTGACGACCAGGCAAAAATAGATCTGGGCCAAGCCCGCGTGAGCCACGGAGATCTGGGTGGGCAGATGTAAGAGAACGGTCAACCCGCCCAAAAAGGCTTGCAAAAGTACTGCCATCAAGGCAAACCCGGTTAACTTTTTAATGTGATCTTTCGATCGGACCAAGGTAACCACCAACACAGAACAAAAAAGAACAATTGCCAACCCAGAAATGATGTCTGTAACCGTGAACATTCCGCTAAATAAAAGCCCAAAAAAATAGAGAACAAAAAAAAGTAGAGCCGCTATCACAATGACCGCTATAAGAATTTTTATCCACTTTTTGATCTCCCAATTTTGGAGATAGATGGCTAAACCAATCGTCATCATGACCACCGAACCCGCTATTAAGCGGTGACCATGCTCAAAAAGAACTCCCCCTTGCATTTGAGGAAAGAAAGTACCGAAAGATCGAGGCCAATCGGGGACAGCCAAACTGGAACCCGTACTGGTGACCAAGGCACCGGCCAACAACAATAAAGGAGTGTAGCAAGCGAGGAATAAGGCAAAACGGTGAAGGTTGGAATGATAAGCGCTAGGAATGGGAGCTTCCGACATTGGCTATCCTTTTAAAAAAACATGGCCCCGGGGAGATTCCCGGAGCCATGGAAGACCGTCTTTATTTTGGGCTAAAACTTACTTGGCGGCAAAGGTGAAGTTCAGGCTCTTGGATTCCCCATCCTTGATCTCGACCTTTTGCGGCTCGGATTCCCCATATTTTTCCTGGACCGCGACCAACGTATAGCTGCCGGCGGGCAGGTTGGAGATCTTGAAGGTTCCATCCGTTCCTGAAATAGCGAAGAAGGGGTTGTTGACCACGCAAGCCATGCAATGCATCCAGCCGTGAACGTCGCACTTGAAGTGAACGGGCACTTCCACCTTATCGAAAGACTTCTCGCTCTTCGTTCCTTGGCTGGGCTGGGCCAAGTTGAACTGGTCGTTGACGGCGGCCATGCAATGCACGTTGTGCAGGGTCGGGTCATCATTGACGACCTGCAAGGTCTGTTTGGTCTGGATGCCGAACACGTGCGGGGTATAGTTACAACCCTTTTGGGTCAACACTACCGGCGATGAGGGGGCGGGATAATTGTCCGCGCCTTCCTTCACATAGACGAACACGTCGGCCAAGTTGCCCTTGGCGTCCGCCTCAACGGTCTGGTCCTTGAAGGGGGTGGAATGCTGGCTCTTACAGGTGGCATCGGCGGCGAAATCGATGTTCTGCATGATCGGGCCTTTACCGCTCAAGGTGATCTTGCCGGAAACGGAAGCCGTTCCCGTTTTCCCCGCGGGAGCCGAGGACGAAGAGGAGGCGCTGCTGCCGCCGCCCGAGGAAGTCCCGCTGCTCAAGTCATCTTCCTTGCTGCCGCAACCGACCGCCACGAAAGCGGATACCGCTAAAAGCGCCAAGTATTTCTTCAAAGCCATGGTTCTTCTCCTTAAGAATTTAATGTGGGTGATGGATCAACCGTGGTGACGAAAGACATCGGTCCGTGATCTTTACCATCTAAAAGGCTGCGCGCCCTTAAAGCAAGGGGCGGAAACCCGATTACTCGCTCTTGCCTAGGCTGAACAGGTAATTCCGCAGGGCTTCCCGCTGTTTCTGCGAGTCCCCATGGAAGGACTTATAGGGCGACGGGCCTTCCGGGTCCGTCGGCTTATCCGGCTGTGGCCAGAAACTCGGCATCCGGGCACCCGGCATCAGGGCCTCGGGGTTCTTCAACCAAAGGACGACCCAATCGGGCTTCAAGCGCTCGTGGACTTTTAAGAGGTCGGGCGCGGCCGAAGAAAGGTCCTTGGGCACCTGGCTTCCGAAGATGTGGCATTTCTGGCATTGCAGTTGAGTGAACAATTCCCTGGCTTGCGCCATATCCTCACCGCTCATCTTGGGCGCGGCCATGGACTTGAAAGGATAGACCTGGTCTTCCTTGTAGTTGAAATAGGAGATGACGTCGCTCAAGTGCTCGTCGGTCCAAGGGAAACTTGGCATACGGATGTGGAGCCAGGGCCGGATGGGATGGACTCCCGTAAAGAACTTGTGGATCCAGTCCACCTGCACTTTGGCGCCTTCCTTGTTCAAGTCCGGCGGGGCCATGGAAAAGTCCAACCCTTGGCTCTTGTAATAGCCGCGGATCTTCGCGCCTTGTTTCTCGATCAAATGACAGCCTCGGCAGTTGTACTGCGCGATCACGCGACGGCCCTTTTCAAGGAGAGGCCCATTGCCATGGATACCGGCGGTCATTGCATCCGGGACATAAGTATTGGTCAGGCCCAGGACAGCCGTCATGATGGCTTCCCGGTCCTCGTCGTTCAGGTAGAAGTTCGGCATCTTGAGTTTATCTTGGAACGCGACCACCTTGTCCTTGTCCCAAATGCGGGGATTGGCCAACTTATTGGCCAGGAATCCCTCGTGTGTGTGGGGGATCTCGGATTCTTCGGTGAACCCAAAATCGATCTGGCTCACGCGCTTGCTTCCCCAAGTGGACAACTCAGTCCCGATACGTTGGGCGTTCTCGTAACCCTGGATGATATGGCAGGCGAAGCAGCCGTACTTATTAAGGGTCTTCTCACCCAGTAACATGTTCTTGGCGTGGTCGTCCATTCCGGCCATGCTGACCGCGGCTCCCTCTGTCCCATATTTGGGGGTCAAGTAAGAGACGATCAACCCGTCCCGCACCGCGGGGTCGGCCTCGGGCGCGGAAGCTTCTTCAAAGTCCTTGTTCTTTTTGGACATGAGGTAGGCGGTGATATCGGAGGCTTCCGAATCCGAGAGACGCAAGGAAGGCATGCGGCTGTTGGGGTTGAAGTGCTGTGGATTCTTGATCCAGCTATAGACGAAAGCCGAGGAAAGCTTGCTGCCCACCGAGGACAGGTCCGGCGCGAAATCGGCGTGGTAGGCGGTCACGTCATCGATACCGTGACAGGCCATGCAACCCACTTCGTGGAAAAGCTTTTTTCCGTTGGCGACGCTACCCGCGCCCGGTGCCAAGTTGGGCGTGAAATCATCCGAACGTTCATATAGGAAGTCCACCACCGCGTTGAGTTCAGCCTTGGTCTTGGCGAGCGAATCAGGGTCCGAATTATTGGTTTGTTGGAAGAAGCTCGGCATCTTGGCCGCGGCGTTATAGGACTTGGGGCTCCAGACCCACTTCAGGACGAATTCCTTCTTCAGTTTGCCCTTCAACCGCACCAGGTCAGGGCCCGCTTTGGCCACGTCCTCGAGGTTCTTGACCTTATGACAACCCACGCAGCCCCGGACCACCATCAATTCCCGGCCACGGTTGAGTTTGGGGGCGAAATTGACCTGCTGCTGGGTGCTATGGCACTTCAAGCAGGCGCCCTCGGTAAATTTAAGGGGCAGCATCACGCTTTGGAAACCCTCGGGATAGGACCAGCTATATTTTTCCTTCCACTTCTTGGCTTGTTGCTCGTCATTGGGGATATGGGCGCAGCTGTTGAAATCCAAGGCTTGGCCCATGCCGCCGTGGCAAACGGTGCAACCGATCTTTTCCAGGGGATGAGGGCTATTGGCGCCCAAATAAAGGTCTAAGTGAGGATGGCTACGGAAAGGCTGGGGCGCGTCCTCATAGCCCTTCTTGTCGATGGCTTGGTGACAGCTGGTGCAACGGTCCACCCGCATGGTCTTGGCGAAATAGAGGTCTTCCGGAAGGTCCTTCAAGACCACTTGCTGGATCTGGATGGTGGGTGACATGAAGTCCAGGAACATGGCGTTGCGGAACTCGAACATGAACCCATCCCACAAGTCACCCGAAAAAGGGCTAGTCACTAGGCTGTGGAATTTCTTCGCGAGCAGATCTAGGTCGGCCCGCATCTTGGTGATCTTGGCTTGGACCGCGTCCCTTTTGGCGGTGAGTTCGGCCAATTGTTTGGCGATATCATCCTTTTGCTGGTTCAAGACGAAAAGTTGTTGGGTGAGGTTGGCCGCTTTGTCGATCTCGCCGCCGAGGGTCTTCTTAAGGCCCTCGTTCACGTCCCCCTCCTTGACGCCTTCCGAATAATTGTACTTGTCCGCGTCGATCTGGGCCTTGAGCGGCTGGTACATAATGACCTTGGTCTTGTAGATCTGGGCGTCCAGTTTCGACGACTTATCGTTCAAATCATTGATGGCCGATTGGTGACTTTTCAGGTCCCTGTCGGCTTCCTTCAGGTCGGCTCTTAATTGCCGGTACTGGGCGCCATCGAACCGGGAACGGGCATCCTGATATTTTTCCTTGGTCCGCAACTTGTCCATTTGCATGAACTGGCGTTGGTATTCTTTCCAAGACCGGTGATAGTCCTTGTAGGCCATCCAAGCCACGCAAATGAGCAATACCAAGCTGGACCCAAGGAACCACTGGGTCAGGGTTTTGCTGTCGTAGGCTCTCTCGTCTTTAAAATCCGCCAAGGTACGGTCCTTTTTTAAATTTTGCCAAACCTAAATCAAGCCCAAATTAGATATTAAAGAAGACTTCAGGTATCGCGATGATGTACTTCAAGTTCAAGGTCCAGCGCAGGACCATCTTGATGGGGAGCGCCGCCATGGAAAGGACCAGGAAGAGGAACACGGCGTAACGGGCAACCCCGAGTTTTTCCAACAATTCTTGGAACAAGGGTATCTTTTTGGTCAAAAGCGGCGGAAGACCGACAAAATAAAAACCGACCAAGGCGAAACCGGGCAATTCCCGAACGATAGGATTGGAGGGAAGCCCAATTCCCAAGATCTTCACCCAGAAATATTCGGAGATGTTCACGTTGTTCAAGACCAGCACCTTATGGGGATCCCATTCGGCGAAAGGCCCGAAAAAGTTCCAGCCCGGACCGCGTAAGAAGGTACCCAGGAAGATGAGGGTGACCCAGATGATGAGGAAGCCGAAGAGGACGGGGATGATCGCCAATTTTCTTTCGTTGAAAGTGTAGTAACCGGACCCCTTGGGGTTCTTGTCGATATAAGGAATGGCCATGAGCCCCACGATGATGAGCGTCGGGAAAACCACGCCCGCGAGCCAGGGATCGTAATAGACCAACATTTCTTGCAAGCCCAAGAAGTACCAGGGTGCCTTGGAAGGATTGGGCGTCCAGGCCGGAGTGGCGGCCTCTTCCAATGGAGCATGAAGGCACAGGGACCAGATCAAGAGAGCGACGCCAAAAACGATGGTGGCGATGAATTCGATATAAACCAAGTCGGGCCAAACATAGACCTTCTTGTCGGAGGTTTCTTTTTCAACGGGCGGCTGGCCTTGGGCCAAACGGCGGTCATTGACAACGGCTTGGCGGAAAGAAAGCCAAGTGAAAAAACCCACCGAGAAGACCATGATGAAGATGGGAACGTTGTCCGGCACGGTGGAAATTTCCCGGAAGTGGTCATTGAACATGGCAAGCCCCATGATCACCAGGACACCCGCCAGGGCCTTCAAAGCGAACTTGGGCTCGGTCCATTGTTCCCGATAGCGGATCAAGAGATAGAACCCGAAAACCGTGATCAGGAAGTAGGACCAAGGCTGGAACAACAAGTTGATGAAATTAACGATGGCTTGCATTTTTTCCTTCAAAAATTCTTGGATAAAAACCCAACATCAAACCTTCAGCCCTCAAAGAGGTCCGCTGATGCCCCCATCCTTACGAACACGCCAGAAGTGGATGGCCATCAAGGTGGCCGCCACGATGGGGATGAACACGCAATGAAGAACGTAAAAGCGCAAGAGGGTCGCCTCGGAAACGAAATGGCCGCCCAAAAGGGCAAAATGGATGTCGGACCCGCCATGGACCAATTTGACGCCGCCGATCTGGATCATGGCGGCCCCAGGGCCTTCATATCCCATGAAGGGCGTGGCACGGGCCATGTTGGTTCCCACGGTGATGGCCCACATGGCCAACTGATCCCAAGGAAGCAGGTAACCGGTGAAGGAAAGGAGCAAGGTCAAGAGGAGCAAGACCACCCCAATGACCCAATTGAACTCACGGGGAGGCTTGTAGGAACCGGTCATGAAGACCCGGAACATATGGAGCCAAACGGTGATGACCATGGCATGGGCCGCCCAGCGGTGCAGTTCGCGCATGACGCCCAGTGGCACGTGCTCACGCAGGGCCACGATATCGTAGTAAGCGTATTCGGCCGTGGGCCGGTAATAGAACATGAGAAGAACGCCCGTGACAGTGAGGTTCAGGAAGAGGAAGAAGGACAAACCGCCCATGCACCAGGTGTAGCTCATCTTGACGCCCGAATGACGGGCCTTCACGGGATGCAAGTGCAGGAACACGTTGGAAAGAACGGCCATGATGCGGTTACGGGGAGTGTCGGGGTAACCGTGACGGAAAACGGATTTCCAGATCTGCCCCTCGGCAATGGCGTTCTTGACCGCTTCCGGAGAGGGCCGGGTGGCTTTCATTTCCCTGATCTTTTTTTTCAAACCGTCCAACATGCTTTAACTCCTTACCGTTGTTAAGCCTTGTAGTCCAAGAAGGATCCCGGCATACCCCATTGGCCCAGCTCGGATTGGAACTTGACGCTCTCGTCCACGATGATCTGGCCGTCGTCCGCCAGGGTGATCTGGAAACGCTCCAGGGGCCGGGGCGCCGGACCCTCGAAATTGACACCGGTCTTGTAATAACCGCTGCCGTGGCAGGGACATTTGAATTTTTCCTCGGCGGAAAGCCAATTGGGGGTGCAGCCCAAGTGGGTGCAAATGGTGGAGAGGGCGTAAAAACCCTGTTCGCTGCGAACGATCCAACAGCGATGGGAATCCTTGAACCTTTCGTCCACCTGACCTAGTGAGTAAGTGTCAGGGAACCCAGCCGAGAACTTCAGGGGCGGCTCAAAGGTGACATTGGGGAAAGCGAAACGAAGCATGGTGCTCAAGGCCCCCATGGTGGCAGCGGTGAAAGCCACCCAGGCCCAACCTAACAAAGAGAGGAAGGACCGACGGGTCATTTCCGGATTGAAGGGTAGCTCGGAGCCAGTGACAGGCGCGCCATGTCCCTCTTCCCCGTGGCCTTTCTTCAACAAGCCCAAGAAAGGCATCGCGAAGATATAGAGAGCTAACAAGACGAAACAAGTAACGCCAATTTTGATGATCAAGGCTCCCATGGCCTGGGTGGAAGTCATGTCCAAATTGGAAGCCAACATGAACAAGACCAGGAACAGGGTGCCGGCGGCTACGACTACTACGATCACAACTAACAGCATGGTCATCTTGGAACCGC
>CAZLND010000031.1:0-15474 GCA_964560635.1 uncultured bacterium
GGTGGAAGTCCTTGTCCTTGGTCTTGAAGGCCTTGTTGCGGATGTAGCACCAGAGAACGGTGAACATGCCCAATTCATGGGCTTCGCGGAAAGCCTTGGTGGTTTCCTCGATCTCCCTCTGGGCCGTGTCGCTTCCGAAGTAAACCGTGGCTCCGATACCGGCGGCGCCCATTTCATAGGCCTGCTTGGCTGTCCCAAAGTAGAACTCGGTGGCTTTGTTGGGGTAGGTCAAGAGTTCGTTATGATTGAGTTTGACGATGTAGGGGATCTTGTGGGCGTATTTGCGGGAAGTCATTCCGAGAACTCCCAAGGTGGAAGCCACCGCGTTACAGCCGCCCTCGATAGCCAGCTTCACGATGTTTTCCGCGTCAAAGTAAATGGGGTTCTTGGCGAAAGAGGCGCCGGCGCTATGTTCGATGCCTTGGTCCACGGGGAGGATGGAAACGTAACCCGTTCCCGCCAAACGGCCGGTGGAATGGAGCCATTGGAGGTTGTTCAAGACCCTTTGGTTGCGGTCGGTCGGGGCGAAGATGCGGTCGACGGAGTCGCCGCTGGGAATATGGAGCATATCCTTGGAAATGCCCTTGGCTTTGTAGTTCAGGAGATCCTTGGCGTCGTTCCCTAAGTACTTCTCAATGTCCGCTAAATTCATTTTTTCGTCCTTCCAAACCCAGTTGTTTTACTAAAAACGACCAAAAATGAGCCTTAGTAATACAGAATAAGGAAAGAATAAGCAAGCGCATAAACAGGGGCGGATAAAAGGGAAAAACTACTTCCAGGTCTTCTTGAAGTCCTCTTCCTTGAACCCAATGGTGGCCTTTCCATCCTCAAAAACAAGAGGCCGCTTGATCAAACGGCCGTTCTTCGAAAGCATTTCCAATAATTGGTCCTCACTGAGCGTCTTCACCTTCTCTTTCATATTGAGTAGGCGGTATTGCTCGCCGCTCGTGTTGAGCAGGTTTGTCACGGGCTTGCCGCTATCCTTCAGGACCTTCTTGAGTTGGGCCTTGCTGGGAGGGGTTTGAGTGATGTCCACCGCTTCCAACTTCTGGCCGTGGGCCTTGAGCCATTTTTCGGCGTTACGGCAGGTGGAACAGTTGGGATAGTGGTAAAAATGGGGCACGGGTCCTCCTTGAAACGTTGGATGAAGAGGGGGTTATTTAACTTGAGAAAAAAGCCAAAAGCTAGTTGTATATATTGGTTTTTCCAAAGGAATGGGTCTTCGAAATAGGTCATGGAGGTTGTTCATGAGCAAGCGCGTCGCGCTTTTGATGACGTTCATAACGGTTTTGGGGGCGGGTGTCTTTTTTGCGCCCGATCGACCCGCCCGTGCCGATGACTCGACGTCCCAATCCTCCTCGAAGCAAAAGAAAAAGGCCAAGGCCACTCGAACGCCCACCACGAAGGTGAAAAAGCCGACCGCGACCAAGACCTCCACGCCCACCCGAACGGCAACGCCCACCAAGACGGCGACTTTCACGAAGACCTTCACGCCTACCCGGACAGCCACTTCGACCCGTACCGCCACGTCCACCCCGGGGGTCAAGAAGTCGGACCTGCCGCCGCTTTTCTTGGCTGAGATCAAAGGTGAGGTCTATGTGGTCCATAAGGACGAAAAGAAAAAGGCCGACCCGCCCCAAAAGGTCGAGACGGACGATCGTGTCCTGACAGGCAAGGATTCGAAGGCTTACCTGATCTTCCGCGACGGCGGGACCATCGAGGTGGGGCCTGAAAGCGACATGAAGATCAGCCAATTGGAAGTCAAGGATGACAGCTTCAAGGCGAAATTCTTGATGGCCGTCGGGCAAATGAAGACCGCGATCAAAAGAAAACTCAGCCCCTCCTCCTCCTTCGAGGTCGAGGCCGGCGGCGTGATCTCTGGGATCCGGGGAACCACTTTTGAGGTGGCCTACGATAAGGACAAAAAACAGGAAGCTACCAAGACTTACGAGGGAACGGTCTACACGCGGGCTAATGGCAAAGAAACCCTGGTGAAAAAAGGTTTCTCCCTAGTGGTGGGACAGGGTGGGTCGCCGGTATTGGGGCCCTTGAGCGGTTCGGACATCGCCGATTTCGCCGACTTCCTGGACGCTTCCGACAAATTGGATAAGCTCAAGGACATCCTGCTGAAAAAATTGACACAAAGGTTGTTGGACGAGGCCGCCAAGCAGATCCTCGGAAATTCCGGGAAGGGCGTCGGGAACGTCCTTCAGTTCCATTTTTAAAAAGAACTTGGACCAAAAAGCGTACAAAGCCATCTGCTTGGGCAACGTGTTGGTAGATGTGTTGGTCAAGCCGGTGGACCGACTGCCCGCCAAAGGCGGTCTTCTCCCGGTCAACCATATCGAGATGGCTATGGGAGGGTGCGCTTCCAACAGTGCCATTGTCTTAAAAAGGCTGGGGGTCAAAACCTCCTTATGGGGAAAGTTGGGCCGGGATAGCTTCGGCGATTTCGCCTTTTCCCAACTTCGAAAAGAAGGGATTGAGCTTTCCGGCATGGTCCGGGACAAGAAGGTTTCCACCTCCGCCACGGTGGTCCTGGTGGACTCCAAGGCCCGCCGGTCTTTCCTTCACTCCGTGGCCGCCAACGACCATATCCATCGCTCCGACCTGAAGCTTTCCCGCTTTTCCACTTTTGACCACCTGCACATAGGCGGTTACTTTCTTTTCCCTAAACTGGACGGTGTTCCGATGGCGGCCATTCTTCGGGAAGCCCAGCGTAAGGGCCTGACGACCTCCCTCGATACGGCCTGGGACCTTAAGGGGCGTTGGATGAAGGTCCTAAAGCCCTGCCTTCCTTATTTGGACTTCTTCATGCCGAGCGAAAGGGAAGCGAGGATGCTTTTGGGTCATGTCCAACCGGTCCGCGCGGCCCGAACCTTTCTCTCTATGGGCGCCCGTTGTGTCGTCCTCAAATTGGGTTTGAAGGGTTCCTATTTATTGAATAAAGAAGGGGTCGAATTGAAAATCTCGTCCTACAAGACCAGGGTGGTGGATGAGACTGGCGCGGGGGATTCCTTTTGCGCGGGCTTCATCAAGGGCCTTTCGCTGGGTTGGGGCCTGAAGCGGTGCCTCCAATTAGGCAACGCCGCGGGGGCCTGCGCGGTGGGCGCCTTGGGAGCCACGGCGGGGATAAGCCATTTCCAACAGGTCTTAAGGCGGGTCGGTTGAAGCCCGCGTCCTCTTTGACCCGGAGCCAGTCCTTGGGAGCCGTTCTTTTTTTCCTTTTGGTCCCCGTTCTTTTCACTTATCCGCTTTTCTTCCTGGGGCCCCATCGTATCTACGGCCTTCAAGAGGACATCACCCGATACCTCCACCTCTTTTGGTGCATCCAGAAGAACGGCGATTGGTTATTCCAACACCGCCATTACCCACAGCTGAACGCGCCTTGGGGATGGGAGGTTCAGAACACCGCTCAGCGCTTTTTTTGGTGGTTGGGAGCGGCCTATTCGGAATGGGTCAGTCCCTGGACCTTCAATAATTGGGTCATCGCCCTTTCCTTTCCCTTGAGCGGTTATTTTTTCTTTCGCTTAGCTTTTGAACTGACAGGTTCCTTTTGGGGAAGTCTTTTGGGCGGATTCCTTTTTATGTTCAGCCCCTGGCATTTCGCCAAGGCCGAGGCCTATCCCGAAATGGCCAGCATTGAATGGGTGCCTCTTTATGGGTGGGCCTTTTTAAAGTTCCTCAAGTCCCCCAGCTTTCGGACCGGAATCGTGGCGGGGTTAGTTTTCGTGGCGGCCTTCAATTTCTCCTATGTATTAGGAGCGATGATGGGCTTGGTCTCACTGGCCATCCTCCTGGGATGGTTCTTCTTCCACCGGCTCAAGAACCGTCCCTGGTCGGACCTTCCTGGAGGAGCCTTGGCGGTCTTTGCCTTGATCCATGGGGTCGCTTTCTTTGGTTTGGTTTGGGACCATTTCTCGGGGATACAGTCCGGTACCTTCACTGCCTTGAACGCCTTTCACCGGACCGCGGGATGGAAAGACCTTGCCCTCGGTACGGTAGGGCTTGAGCATTTTTTCCTGCCAACCTATTACCACCCTCTTTGGGGCGGCGCGGTGGGAAAGATAATGGAAGGGTTGAAACCGGGTAGTTGGTTGGTGGAGGACGTGGTCAATCCCGGCTTCGTTTGTTGGGGGCTGGCTTTGGCGGCGATGGTCCAATTGTTCCGTGGGAAATTCCTATGGGAAAAGAAATTGGGTTGGACCCTGGTGGCCCTGGGGGGGATGTCCGCTTGGTTATGCTTGAATCCCCAATGGGGAAAGACGCTCCTGCCTTTTCCGAACGTTCTTCTTTATAACTTCTTTCCGGCTTTCCGGTTCTATGAAAGGTTCGGGGTTTTTGTTTCGTTCGCCTTTTGTCTTTTGGCGGTGATGGGTTTCGCGGGGTTGGCGGGGGCTTGGAAAGGCCGGGCCCAAGCGATACTGATGACGGGCTTGATGGTCCTGGCGGGGTTCGAACTTTATTGCCCGACCCAGGACCGTATCCTGGATATTTCCAAAGTCCCACCCGAATACACATGGCTACAAGAACAACCGGGAGACCCCATCGCGGCCGAATATCCCATGATGACCCGGTTCTGGAAATACGAGCCCCGTTATCTTTTATGGCAGATCTATCACGGCAAAAGATTGTTCAACCTGGAATATCAAAACCTGGGCCAGAAACCGGAAGAAGTGGCGCTTCGGGACGACTTGGCCGACTTTACTTCGCCGAAAACCGTCCAGAAGCTTCAGCGTTTCGGCGTTCGTTACATCGTGGCTCACAAGATCTATTACCTGGTGGACCAGGACCCGAGCCGAGACCCGGCGCCCCTCCTGCCACGGTTCCGGTTCGCCGAGAAAATCCCCGGTTTAAAGCTGGTCCAGGATTGGAATACCTTCAGTATTTACGAAGTCCTGCCCCGATAAATTCCCGCATTTTCGCCCTTTTGGAAAAAGAACGGGGCTTTATAATACCCGCCACTCACACCCAACCTGGAGGCTTCCATGAAATCCATGCGGTCCAACGTGTCCCCCCTGCAGGGCGCTCGTTCCCTTTATAAACCCAAACTTCCCAAGGTCCTTTCGGGCAGTCCCGCGAAGGTGGCGGTCAAGTTCGGCAAGGGCACCCACTCCATCAGCGACCGGGAAGCGGTCCAAAAGCTTTTCGCCAATACCTACGGCCAGCCGGAAGTTTCCTTCGTTCCGGGCAAAGCGCCCGCCAGCCTCACCAAGCCCATCAAGGTGGCCCTGGTCCTCTCGGGCGGGCAAGCGCCGGGCGGCCATAACGTGGTGGCCGGGCTCTTCGACGGATTGAAGAAACTCAACAAGAAGAACACGCTGACCGGTTATTTGGGCGGGCCCTCGGGCCTGGTGGACAACCATAAAATGGAGATCACCGAAAAACTTTTGACCGGCTACCGCAACACAGGGGGCTTCGACATCATCGGTTCGGGCCGCACCAAGCTGGAGACCCACGAGCAATTCGAGGCGGTGCGTAAGAATCTCGCCGCCGCCGGCATCACGGCCCTGGTCGTGGTGGGCGGGGACGATTCCAACACCAACGCGGCTGTCCTGGCCGAGTACTTCAAGGCGCACAATCATCCTTTACGCGTCATTGGCTGTCCCAAGACCATCGACGGGGACCTGAAGAACGAGCAGATCGAGGTCAGTTTCGGGTTCGACACGGCCACCAAGGTTTACGCGGAGCTGGCCGGTAACGTGGGCCGGGACTGTCTTTCGGCCAAGAAGTATTGGCATTTCATCAAGGTCATGGGCCGTTCGGCCAGCCATATCGCCTTGGAAGTGGCCTTGAAGGTGCATCCCAACCTGTGCCTCATCTCCGAGGAAGTGGCCGACCAAAAATGGACCCTAGAACAGATCATCGAGAAGGTGGCCAAGGTGGTGGCGGACCGCGCGGCCAAGAAAATGAATTACGGGGTCGCCCTGGTGCCCGAGGGACTTTTGGAATTCATTCCTGAGATGAAAAAGCTCATCGCCGAGCTGAACGACCTTTTGGCCCACCACCCCGATGTGGACCAAATGGAGACGGCTGCGGAGAAGGTGAATTTCGTAAAACAAAAATTGAGCGAGGAATCCAGGCGCGCTTTCCACAGCCTGCCCCATTCCATACAGGTCCAGCTCTTGGCCGACCGGGATCCCCACGGCAATGTGCAAGTGTCCAAGATCGAGACCGAGAAACTGCTCATTGAGGCGGTGGACCACAAGCTCAAGCATTGGAAGAAAGAAGGCAAGTACCAAGGCAAGTTCTCGGGCCAAGGCCATTTTTTCGGCTATGAGGGCCGCTGCGCGGACCCCTCCAATTTCGACGCGGATTACTGTTACTCCCTAGGCTTCACAGCCTCTTACCTGGTGGCGGCGGGGCTGACCGGTTATCTATCATCCGCCCGGGACCTTTTGAAGCCGGCTTCCCATTGGAAAGCCGGGGGCGTGCCCTTGACCATGATGATGAACATGGAGCGCCGCCATGGCAAAGAGAAGCCTGTGATTCAAAAGGCCTTGGTCGAGCTGAAGGGGAAGCCCTTCAAGACCTTTGCTTCTTATAGAGAGAAATGGGCGGTCGAGGATGATTTCACCAGTCCCGGCCCCATCCAATTCTGGGGTCCGGCCGAAGTGGCCGACGCGGTGCCCGAAACCTTACGCCTGGAGCGGGGTAAGTAAGCCGTCTCGAAGGGACGGACGATGGAAGAACCGATCATCTCAAGAACGGGGGAATGGGATTGTCCCCGGTGTGGCGCCAAGGCCCAAGGCTATCGATGCGGCCAATGCCGGTTCCGTATCTACGCGGGGTTCTGGATCAGGCTTTTCTCGCAACTGATCGACATGGCCATCATCTATTCCTTCTCCCTTTTTTTTTGCCGTTTGGAATTCCTTTCCTATCATTGGTTCCTCGCCACGAATCTCATCAGCTTCATTTTCTTCCGTTTTTATTTCGTTTATCTCGTGGGCAAGTTTGGCCAGACACCCGGCAAGATGCTCCTGAAGGCCCGGGTCATCCGCATTGATGGCACGCCCCTACGTTGGTCCAACGCATGGGTCCGCAATTCAGTCGAAACATCCATCGTGGTCCTCCTTAATGCCGCTTTCGTCATGGCCTTTTCCCATTTTTCGCCCAATGAGTTCAACGCGCTCGATATAGCGGGGAAGAAGAACCTGTTGAACGAATTCATGCCCGGTTTCGTGGGCACCATGCTCATGGTCAATAAGGTCTTTGGTTGGAGCGAGTCCCTGGTGGTCCTGACCAACCGTAAAAAACGGGCCTTGCATGACTTCCTGGCCGGGACGGTGGTCATCCACGATCCCCGGTTACCCTATTGGCCCCGGTCTTCCCCGAAAAGAAAGCCTTAAAAGGGCCTGGAACAAGGCTTTTTCGTATTGCATTGGCGATAGGCCGGACCTATACTTCACCTCCCCTGGGCGACCAGGGATCGTTCCTACCGAATAGCCGCGAGGCTCTACGCTGGAACCTGTTCCTTCGAGAAAGACAGAAGGAACCATCCTCATCCTCGATGAGGAATCCAAAGGGAGGTAGTCCATGTCGAATCTTTTGAAATACGACGTCATTTATATTTTGGACCCGGGCGCGACCGTTGAAGAAATGGCCGCTGTTTCCACCAAGATCGAACAGATCGTGGGGGAAGCCAAGGGGACCATCCTGAAGAAGGACGACTGGGGCAAGCGCCGCTTGGCCTACGCCGTCAAGAAACACCGCGAGGGCCATTACGTGTTCTTCCACGTTTCGGTCAGCACCGCGACCATCGCTGAGATCCAACGTAACCTGCGCCTCTTGGAGAAGGTCATCAAGTTCTCCATCGTCCAGGACACCATCAGCCACTTGAAGCCTAAACCCGTGGCTGTCCGTACGCCCCGTCCGCCGGGATCCGAGAACATGGGTCACCGCTCGTCAGGACCCAGGCACTCCAGCCCGTCCCCGACCCGTACGGCTCCGGTTTCAACGGCTCCGTCGGCTCCAGCGGCCAACGCGACCCCTGCGGTCGCTACGGCGCCCGTAACCACCGAAGCTCCGGCCACTCCGGCCCCTCCGTCCACCCCGGCAGCCAGCTAAGCTCGAGCTAGGAGGATCCGATGCCTAATTTCAATAAAGTATTCCTGATGGGTAACCTGACCAAGGACCCGGAGTTGCGTTACACGGCGGGCGGAGCCCCCGTGGCGAACCTTCGGATGGCCATCAACCGTGTTTACCAATCCAAGACGGGCGAGAAGAAGGAAGATGTTTGTTTCGTCACCGTCGTGGTCTGGAACAAGGTGGCCGAGACCGTCGGGGAATACCTGAAGAAAGGCGATCCACTTTTCGTGGAAGGACGCCTTCAAAGCAAGAGCTGGGAAACGGAAGACAAGCAAAAAAGAACAGTGCTGGAAGTGGTGGCCGAGAGGGTCCAATTCCTTAACCGCGGTAAAGGCGGGAGCGGGGAAGCGGCCCATGATGCGGCGGAGGAAGAAGCAGCCTCCTCTCCGACCCAGCCTTCCGGCAGCGAGGAAGATATCCCTTTTTAACGTTCATTATTCACCCCGCCGCATCGGCCGAAAGCCGACGGCCATAGCCCAAACATCTTAAGGAGATAGAAAATGGAAAAAGCACCCGAGTTCAAACCCCGTAGCGAAGGTCATCGTGAAGGCGGGCCCCGTGGCGAAGGCCGTGAGGGTGGTGGCGGAAGGTTCCGCCGTCCGCGCCGCAAGTCCTGCCGTTTCTGCGCCGAGAAGGTCGTGGCCATCGACTATAAGGACTTCAACCGGATCCGCATTTTCGTCAGCGAGCGGGGCAAGATCGTCCCGAGCCGCATGACGGGCACCTGCGCCAGCCACCAACGGGAGCTGACCAAGGCCATCAAACGGGCCCGCAATATCGCCCTTCTGCCTTTCGCCAACGCCTGATCCAAGGGGTTCGGATGGCGGCCGTTGTCCTTAACCTTTTGACCAACTTCGTGGCTTTGATCCTGATGGTGGGCGTGGCCAGTTTGACCTCGACCTGGGCGCTCCTCAAGGGATTCAAGCCACGGAACGTCGTGCTGGCTTCGATGGCCACCTTGGTCATCGTCGCCGGGTTCCTTTTGGCCTTCAACCAGTTCTCCCTGCATCAGGACCTTTTGGTCTCTCTCCATAAAATGTTCGACGATTATTGGTCGGGCGAGCTCCAGAAAATGGTCGAGGCCAAAATGACCCAGGAAGAGATCGGTCTGGCCCAGATGGTCTATCAGTTGTACATCTTCCAGGCTTTTCCGGCTTGGATCGCCGTCAATAGCCTGGTCGTAGGGATACTGGCATATTATTTTTCATCCTCCATTCTTTCCCGGATCACTCCGCGGGTCCCCCAAAGCATGGCTTTCCGTCTTTGGGTCGTTCCGGAGCCTCTGGTCTTTGGTTTGATCCTGGGCGGGCTGGTGAAGGTCTTTTCCACCTATTTCAAGGAATGGCCTTGGGTCGATGTGGCAGGCAATAACCTTCTGGTGTTCTTCGCGGTGCTTTACGCGATAGGGGGCTTAAGTATCCTGATGTTTTTCCTCGGTAAGTTGCGTTTATTCGGGGTGCAGCGGTACCTCGTGATATTCCTGGCGCTGTGGACACTGCTTCTCTTTGGCGTGATGTTCCCTGTTTGTTTGGTCCTGGGGATATTGGACGTTTGGTTCGATTTCCGGAAGTTAAAAGTAGCTCAAACAACAACCACGGCTTAAAGCCACGTCCAACACGAAGCCACGAAGACGCTAAGAAAAATGAAGATCTTTGGATGGGTTTTTAAATCTATCTTGCCTTTCTTTGTGGCTTTGTGTCTTAGTGTTGGATTGGGGTTTAGCCTTTTTTAAAGGATTGAAAACAATGAAAGTTCTTTTAAAGCAGGACGTTGCCAAGATCGGCAAAAAAGGCGAGATGCTCGAAGTGAAAGAGGGCTATGCCCGCAATTTCCTTTTCCCTAACGGTTTGGCCGTGGAGGCCGTTGGCGGAGCGCTGAAACAGCATGAAGAAGAGAAGAAGTCCCAAGATCGTCGTAAAACCAAGGAAAAAGAAGAGGCGGAACAACTAGCCGCCAAATTGAAGGGGCTCACCATCACCCTGCGCCACAAGGCGGGGGAAGAGGGACGTCTTTTTGGTTCCATCACTTCCGCCGAGATCGCCGAGGCCTTGAAGCAAAAGGGTTTTGATATCGACAAGAAAAAGATCCACTTGGAAGATCCCATTCGTTTGGTGGGGACCCATTCGGTCACGACCAAGCTTCATCCCGAAGTGGTCGCGTCCATCAGGGTTGTGGTCGATAAGCTTTAATTCCCGCCGTTTTCTCCGTCTTCTGCCCGTTGAATCCTGGTCAAAATCGAGTTAGTATACACCTGTATTCTTTTTCGGCGGAAACTTGAACTTCCGAATCGGAATTTCAAACTTGAAATCGCGGATCATGATCTCGAGCAGTGGATAACTTTTTTATCCTGTGGATGAGATGTGGATAAAAAAATCATTAAAAAAAGATTTTTTTCGCTAAAGAAAAAGAAAAGTTAGAATGCGCATCTAACATTTTTCTTTTTGGAGTTCTTCATGGAAGTCGCCCGTAAAAGCAGTCCGCTTTCTCCCTTGCCCAATCAATCCGATTTTCGCGTGCCGCCCCAGGACCTCGAGGCTGAACAGTCTGTTATCGGGGCCATGATGCTTTCCCCTGAAGCCACCCGCATGGTCATTCCCATCTGTAAAGAACAGGATTTCTATCGGGAGGCCCACCGCAAGCTCTATCACGCCATCGTGATGTTGGATGACCGTAAGGAACCGGTGGACGTCATCACCCTCACCAACGAGCTCAAGCGCATGGGGGAATTCGATAACATCGGCGGGATCTCGGCCCTGACGGCCCTGGTGGAGCGCGTACCTACCGCCGCCAACGCCGAGTATTACGCCCAGATCGTCAAAGAAAAGTCGGCCGCCCGCCGGCTCATCACCGCCGCCACCCAAGTGGTGGCCGACGCCTACACCGACGCCATGCCCATCAAGGAACTCTTGGATAACGCTGAGCACCGTATCTTCGAGGCCACCGAACTTCGCGAGACAAAGGACTTTGCCAGCATCAAGGACCTCATCGGCAACAGCTATGAGTACGTTAACAACCTCTCCGACCAACAGATGCATATCACCGGAGTGCCCACGGGCTTTTACGACCTGGATGACCTGACCGCGGGGTTGCAACCGGCCGAAA
Source organism: uncultured bacterium (assembly GCA_964560635.1). Taxonomy (GTDB): domain Bacteria; phylum Oederibacteriota; class Muellerivitia; order Muellerivitales; family Muellerivitaceae; genus CAZLND01. The sequence goes on from CAZLND010000031.1 coordinate 11,191, forward strand.
TGATCGTCATCGGGGCCCGGCCTTCCATGGGTAAAACCTCGCTGGCGCTCAACATCGCTCAACACGCCTGTATGGGAACCAACCAGCTCAAAAAGAAGATCCCGGTCGGGTTCTTCTCCATTGAAATGACCGCCAAACAGCTGGCTCTTCGTTTGCTATGTTCCGTCGCCCACATCGACCTCAAGAAAGCCCGTTCGGGCTATTTGAGCGACCATGACCGTGGCCGCTTGGTGAATATCACCGGCCAGTTCTATGAGACCAAACTTTTCATCGACGATACTTCCTCCATCACGGTGCTGGACCTGAAGGCAAAGGCCCGCCGCCTGAAGCGAGAACATGGTATCGGGCTCCTCATCATCGACTACCTCCAACTCATCCAGGCCGGTGTCCGAGCCGACAACCGGGAACAGGAAATCGCCTATATCTCCCGCCAGTTGAAAGCCTTGGCGAAAGACTTGGACCTGCCCGTGGTGGTCCTTTCCCAGCTATCTCGTCCCGCCAAGGGACAAGAAGAAAAAAGGCCGGTCCTTTCGGACCTGCGCGAATCGGGCGCCATCGAGCAGGATGCCGACGTGGTCATGTTCATCCATCGCGAGGGCGGCCAATCGCCCGACCAGGACCAGCCGCGTTATAACTATGAATTGGTCCTGGCTAAGCAACGTAACGGTCCTACGGACAATATTCCGGTGGTGTTCCGCCGGGAATACACGACCTTCGAGTCGGCCTCCAAGGTCTCGGATCGTTGAGGGTACCCTTCCCTGGGACCCGCCTTTTGTTACAATAAACCACCATGAGATCAACGGTTGCTACCACGCCCGCTTGGGCGGAAGTGTCGCTAAAGGCTCTCCGGCAAAACGCCCGGAACTTAGCCAAGCTTGCCCATCCTTCCGGCCTCATCGCGGTCGTGAAGGCCAATGCCTATGGACATGGCATCGTCCCGGCTTCCAAGGCTTTCCTGCAAGGCGGGGCCAAATGTCTCGGGGTGGCTTTCGTTCAAGAGGGCGTGACCCTGCGCAAGGCGGGCATCCGCTGTCCCATCATCGTATTGACCCCGACCCTTGAAGCCGAGATAGCGACCCTTCTTAAAAATAAACTCACCCCCCAGATCAGTTCCTATGAAGGCGCGAAAGCACTATCGAAGGTGGCCCAAAAACTCCACCTGAAAAAAGTTGGCGTCCATGTGAAATTGGATACGGGCATGGGCCGGGTCGGTTTTCAAGCCCAGGGTGTCCAAGAATTCATCGACCAACTCCTTTCACTTCCCATCATTAAGATCGAGGCTTTCTACACCCATTTGGCTACGGCCGATTGGGCGGACCCGGGTTACGCTTCTGAACAGATCCGTTCTTTCGAAAGCGCCTTTGAAAAAATGAAGGCCATCTTTCCTGGCGAGCCGGAGGACCTGAACGCCCATGTGGCCAATAGCGCGGCGCTCCTCACCGATTTTTTCCCCAAGATGAAAGGCGGCTGGGTCCGGCCCGGGCTGGCCTTTTATGGTGTCTATCCCAATGAGCGTTCCAAGAAGCGGGTCGAGTTGGTGCCGGCCATGCAGCTCAAGGCCCGCATCATCCACATCAAGGACCTGGATAAAGGCCGCTCGGTCAGTTACGGACGGACCTTCTTCACCAAGTCGGAAACCAAGGTGGCTACGCTTGGGATCGGTTACGCGGACGGGTTGCTCCGCAGTCTTTCCAACAAGGGCTTTTGCCTGGTCAAGGGCAAGAAGGTCCCGTTGGTCGGTACGGTTTGCATGGACATGACCATGGCCGATGTCTCCAAGGTGCCCGGGGTCAAGGTCGGCGATATCGCCACGCTTTTCGGTCGGGATGGGCAGGCGGTGCTTCCGGTAGAAGAACAGGCGGCCTTGGCCGGCACGATTTCCTATGAATTGCTTTGCGCGGTGGGTGAGCGGGTCCCGAGGGTTTATATCCAATAAGATTGTTTATGATGGCCGTCATGGGGTGGGGCCCATCCCTAGGTAAAATGGTTTTTGGATCCTTCGGAAAATCACCAAGAACGGTAGATCATGAAATCCTTTATCGAACGATTCGGACGGTTCCTTGCCTTCTTCATCCATGACATGGGCGAAATGGTCTTTTTGACCCTGCGTATCAATGTTTGGATGTTCCGCAAACCCTTCGACGGCAAATTGATACTGGAGCAGATGGTCAAGATCGGCTATGAGTCGGTCCCAGTGGCCATCAATACGGCCCTCTTCACCGGAATGGTCCTGGCCTTGCAGTCGGGCTACACCCTGGAGACCAAGATCAAGGGTGTTTCCCAGTTCATTGGTTCGGTGGTCTCCATTTCCATGGTGCGCGAACTAGGCCCTGTCCTGACGGCCATGGTCATCGCGGGGCGCATGGGGTCCGCGGTGGCGGCGGAGATCGGGACCATGCAGGTAACCGAACAGATCGACGCCCTTTACACCTTGGCCGCTAACCCGGTGAAGTACCTGGCCGTGCCGCGCTTCCTAGCCTTCACCTTCATGCTGCCCCTTCTCATCCTCTTTTCCGACTTAGTCGGCTGGGCCGGGGGGCTCTTTATCTGTTCGATGAAGTTCACCTCCTCGACCGTTTATATCGAAAGCACCCGCTCTTCCTTGGAATCAGGGGATATCATCGGCGGCGCCATCAAGGGACTGTTCTTTGGGGCCATCATCGCCATCGTGGCCTGCCGCCAAGGATTCGCTACCACCAACGGCGCCGAAGGCGTGGGCCGAGCTACCACCAACGCGGTGGTTTTTTCCTTCATGCTCATCCTCATCTCGGATTATTTCCTCAACGCGATCCTCATCGCGTTGCACATTTAGGAGCGGTCATGGGAAACAATAAAACCATCATCAAGCTCGCCGGTCTCACCAAGAGCTTCAGCGGCCGTAAGGTCCTGGACAACATCAACCTAGAGGTTTATCAGGGAGAAACCCTGGTCATCATCGGTCGTTCAGGGGTGGGGAAGAGCACCATCCTCAAGCATATCGCTGGGCTTCTGGCGCCCGATTCGGGTGAGGTTTGGGTGGAAGGACAGGAAGTTGGCCGCTTGAACGAAACCGAACTGAACGAACTGCGTAAAAAAATGGGCGTGGTCTTCCAATACGCCGCCTTGTTCGACTCCCTGACGGTCTTCGAGAACGTGGCTTTTCGTCTTCTGAGGGATTTCAAGATGTCCCTTCCTAAGGCGGTTGAAACGGTGATAGCCAAATTGGAACTTGTGGGACTCAAGGAAGGTCTGCTCGATCTGAAACCGGCCCAGCTTTCCGGCGGGATGCGAAAGAGAGTCGGTTTGGCGCGGGCCATCGCGGTGGACCCGGAGATCATCCTTTACGACGAGCCTACTTCAGGACTTGATCCGGTGAGCTCGGAGGCCATCAATTTGCTCATCCTGGAGATGCAGAAAAAGCTAGGTGTGACATCCGTTGTGGTGACCCATGACATGCATAGCGCCTACAAAGTGGCTAACCGTATCGCCATGATATATGATGGCAAAATCGTCGGGATCGGTACCCCGAGGGATATCGAGAGCAGTAAAGACCCCACTATCCACCAGTTCGTGACAGGCAGTGTGGAAGGGCCCATGCCGGTCCGTTGAGGACCAAACCTGTATTTATTCAATAAGGAAAGCCAATGCCGGACATGAATCACAATCACCAATGGACCCTAGAGTTCAAAGTCGGCCTCATGACCATGCTGGCCTTCCTGGTCCTGATGGTAGCCCTGCTTTTCATCAATAATTTCCAGTTCGGGTCGGGTGGCCGGGTGGTGACGGTGACCTTTAATTTCCTGGGAGACCTGAAGATCAATGCTCCCGTTGAATATGCGGGCGGCATTAAAGTGGGCATCGTCAAGGATATCCGGGTGGGGGATAACAAAGCCCTGGTGGACCTCCTTATCACCCAAAAGGACCTCAAGTTACGGAAGGATTCCCAGATCGCCCTTTATAGCGCGGGGTTGTTGGGTTCCCGGTATGTCCAGATCGGCGCGGACCTGGGGACTGGGCCTGACCTCGAAAAAACCGACATTTTGGTCGGGAAGGATTCTAATAATCTGGACCAGACTTTCAGCCAGCTGGGTGACGTTATGGAATCCTTTGAAAAAATGATGGGTGATCCCGTGGCCAAGGAGAATTTCCTCAAATCCTTCGATAACATGAACAAGACCACCAATGAGCTGTTGGCCCTGACCGTCCAAAGTCGTGCCAAGGTGGAGAATATGATCGACGACCTGTCCAAGTCCATCGGGGACGTGACCAAGATCGTGGCGAGCGCCCAGAAGGTCTCCAGTAACC
>CAZLND010000032.1:0-15393 GCA_964560635.1 uncultured bacterium
CGCTATCCATATCCCCGTTCCCGAGGGGGCGCAGTTCTTCACCATGTCCACCACCCTTCGTTTCGCCCTGGACCCGGCCCGGATCATTGGTGGGGCCATGGTCATTACTTTTTGCTGTACGTTCGTGTCGCTTATCCCGTCGTTCAAGGCCGCTCGAATGAAGCCTGTTACCGCGATGTCCCATGTGGGATAAAGGAGAGAAAATGAAAACTAGAACCAAAAGCCAACACGAAGTCTCTAAGACGCAAAGTTTTTTTGATCCGATGAAAAAGAAGCTCTTTGTGGCTTCGTGGCTTCGTGTTGGGTGTTTGTTGATGTTCATGCCTGGTGTGCTTTTGGCCAAAGAAGGTTTGGGTAAGACCCAGATGGTCGAGATCCTGCGGGGTATCGACCAGCGCGTGAAGAGCCCGGGGGACTACAAAGCCCTGGTCTATATCGAGCAACACGAGAAGGACAAACCGGACGTAGCCCGGGACGCCTTGGTCTACCGCCGGGACCTGGACCAGAAGTTGATGATCCTCTTCACCAAACCCCAGACCGAAGCGGGGAAGGGCTATTTGCGCGTGGACCGGAATCTTTGGTATTACGACCCGACCGTGGGCAAGTGGGAACGCCGCACGGACCGGGAGCGTATCGCGGGCACCGATTCCAGGCGACAGGACTTCGACCAATCGGACCTGGAACATGAATATGAGCCGGAATTCCTTGGTGAAGAGAAGCTGGGGACCTTCAAGGTTTGGCATATGAAACTGACCGGCAAGCCGGGCAAGGACTTGGCTTATCCCTTGGTTGAGTTCTGGGTGGACGAGGATACGGGCAACAATTTGAAGCGTCAGGATTTCGCCCTGTCGGGCCGCCTCATGCGCACCAGCTATAACCCCAAATGGGAAAAGCTCTATAGCGCCACCAAGAAGGGCGACGTTTGGTACCCCAAAGAGATCCGCATTTTCGACGAGATCGACAAGGCCAATTCCACGTTGGTCATCATACAATCGGTGGACCTCTCGGCCTTGCCGGAGAATATGTTCACCAAGGCGTGGCTCGAAACGAAGAGTAGATAATTAGCTGTCATTGCGAGGAATGCCCGCCGAATAGGCGGGCGTTCATGACGAAGCAAACCCAGTTCCAATAAAATGCCGAAGGCGCACCGCAAGGCTTTGGAAGTTGCGTATTTAAACTGAGGTTGCCGCGTCGTTAACGGCCCGCTATTCGCGGGCCACTCCTCGCAATGACGAATAAAAGGAACACTAATAATGAAAAGGATGCTTCTGGTTTTGTTTCTTATGGGCCCAAGTTCTTGGGTCTGCGCCGAAGACCGGCCTTCCGAGAACGACATCTTTGGCGGCTCACCCTCCTCCAACCCGTCAGCCACCTCCCCGACACCCACGACAACCGATAACAAGCCCGCGTCCAAAGGGTTGTTCTCCGAGGGAACCGTCCAGATCGGCGGCACCCTTTCCACTGAGGGCGATTACTACATCCAGGAAAATGTCCCCTTCTTGGAGAACACGGCCATCAACCCAAACATCCTTTTCCTCTACTTGGATTCCAAGCTGGAGAACGACGCCCGGGTCTTCGCCCGCATCCGGACCTTTTACGATCCCACGGGAATTTCCGGCGGCACCCCCGGTTTTTCCAGCTTAACGAACCCTTACGGTTTTGGGACCGGGACCAGCGACAACCTGAGCATCACCCTCCAGGAATTGAGGATATCCGCTAATATCGCCAAACAAGTCTTCTTCACCATTGGCCGTCAAAAAGTGAAATATGGCGCGGCTCATTTCTTCAACCCGACGGATTTCCTGAATCCCCAGCCCTTCAATTTCTTCCTTCCCACCGACGAGCGGACCGGGGTGGACATGATCAAAGCCCACATCCCCTCGGGCATCACCAATTTCTACGCCGCTGGGATATTCGGCAACCCAACCACGGGCAACCAAAGTGGTGGTTATTTCCGCGAGGAAGTGGGTTACAACGCCCTGGCGGGGGACCTTTTAGGCGGCGGGGAAATATCCTTTTCGGGTTACCTGCCGAGGTATCAGCCGGGCAAGGCGGGTTTTGACATCTCCCAGGCCGTGGGGGACATGGACCTTTATTTCGAGGGGGCCGCGGGGCAGGGCGCGGATGGCAGTTGGAAGGACGCGGTGAGCGCGGGATTCACTTGGGGTCTCAAGTATGGGGACCGGGACACGAACACCCTCAATTTCGAGGGGGAATATTCCCAAGCGGGTAACCTGGCCGAGTACGGCGTCTTCGGCTTCCAGTTGGGCGGCCCCTGGGGCCTTAATGACATCACTTTCGTCGAAACCAACCTTTTTAATTTCTTGGACCAGAGCGGTCTCTCCCGTCTCGACACGGTTTGCCAGTTCAGCGAACGGATCAGCGGCAGGGTCTATGTGTCAGGTCATTGGGGCGATAAGGGCGGCACCCTTTATCTGCCCGGCCAAGTCGCCGAAACCGGAACGAGGTTGGACGTTAATTTTTAGTTTCATCCTTGCTCATGATCCCGATCGGGACGTGGGTTCTTTTTACCCATTTGGTAAATAATACTCTCTTTAAATGATTTTCCCACATAAGGTAATCGATGCCTTGGCCCTTTCATCTTGGCACTTCGCTTGCTTTAACTAACAGTGAAGAACAACCTGAGTTGGAGGCGCTTATGTTGGAAAACATCACCCGGGCGGTCAAACAAAGGTTCTTTCCCCCAACGATACCGACGAAGAGTCCTTCCTCCATGGATCTAGGGCGCCATTTTGAGAAGTTTGTCCAATATTGGGCCGACGCTGAATATCAATATTTGGGACCTATTCTGGATGATCGTATGGATCTGCCGGTGGAGGTGAGCATTCGATGGAAAGGTGAGGTTGGGGGAAGGATCGTCATTCGCTGCCGGTCTGGGTTTTTGAGGTGGTTGGAGGAGAGCCGGGCTTGCAAGCCGCAGAATATGCAAACCGAAAAAGAGATCTTTGAAGAAATGTCCGCGCTTTATTCCGTGTATCTTATCTATAGTTTCTGGATGTCGGATTTTACAGAAATGGGAATAATCCTGCCGTGTTCTTCGACTCCCGCTGATTGGCCCGCTCACAAACCTACGGCCTCTTGTTGTCTATTTGTGCAAAGCAATCCGGTCGAGATCCGGTTATGGGTGGGAGCGGCAAGTAGGGCAAAGGAGTCCTGACACCATTTTCAATTGGGTTCCAATTCTAGACCTGTGATCTGAAAATTTGAGTGTGACGCTCGTTATGTCATCCTGAGCGAAGCGAAGGATCTCTGTTTTGCCTGGAAAACATAGATTCTTCGGCAAAAAGCGCCTCAGAATGACAACCTGGTTTTCTTTAATTCTCCAAGACAAGCTAAGATATCCCCCGAACGGTCATCCGGCTTAGGGAGAAAAGGCTTGGACAACAAACTTCGATGGAAATTGGCTTTAGCCGTTCTTCTCATTCCCGCCATAGCGTTCGGCATCTATTGGTTCCTTCGTCCCAACTGGGACCTCACCAAAGGCCCTTTCAGTCCCGCCAATGTCAAACCCGCCGCTTTCCAAGCGCTGCCCTTAGGAAGCATTAAACCCAAAGGCTGGCTCTTGGAACAAATGAAGGCCCAAGCTGGCGGCCTTACCGGACACTTGGATGAATTTTGGCCGGACATCAAAGACAGCGGCTGGGTCGGTGGTCCGGGTGACGGCTGGGAAAGGGCGCCCTATTGGTTGGATGGTCTGGTGCCCTTGGCTTACGAGTTGGACGACCCCAAGTTGAAAGCCAAGGCCAACAAGTGGATGGACTATATCCTTACCCATCAAAATCCCAATGGTTGGTTGGGGGAAGAACAAAGCCCGGCTTCTTACCAATCAAACGCTCCGCCGCCCACTCCCCGCGACCCCTGGCCCCAGTTCATCATCCTGAAGTGCCTCACCCAATACCAGGAAGCCACCGGTGACCCAAGGGTCATTCCCGCCATGCAAAGGGAAATGAAAAGCCTCAACGCCCAGTTGGACCAACAGCCCCTTTATGATTGGAATTTTTTTCGCTGGTGCGATCTGGAGGTGAGCGTTCTTTGGCTTTATGACCGCACGGAAGAACCTTGGTTATTGGAGCTAGCCGAGAAAGTCGCTTATCAGGGTTATAACTGGCCCAAGCATTTCTCCGACTTGCCTCTTAAGGTGAGGTCCCCGCGGTGGAACTGGGTGGGGCATGTGGTGAACAACGCCATGGGCCTGAAGACCCCGGCCTTGCTTTATCGCCTGACGGGTGAGAATCGTTACCGGGACCTGGCACCGAAGGCTCTTTTAGAGATGGACCGCTATCATGGGGAAGCCAACGGGCTTTTCAGTGGGGATGAGTGCTTGGCTGGGCGCAACCCGTCCCAGGGCACCGAGCTTTGCGCCATCGTGGAGACCATGTTCTCGTTGGAAATGTCCTTGGGGGCTTTGGGGAACGTCACTTTCGGGGACCGGTTGGAAAAGGTCGCCTTCAACGCCTTGCCGGCCGCCTTTACCACCGACTATTGGTGTCATCAATATGATGAGCAATCCAACCAGATCGCTTGTGGCTATATCCGGGAACCTATCTACACGACCAACCGGGGCGAGGCGAACGTCTTCGGTCTGGAGCCTCAATATGGTTGCTGTACCTCGAACATGCACCAGGGTTGGCCCAAATTCACTTCCCATCTTTGGATGGGCACGCCCGATGGCGGCCTGGCAGTGGTGGCTTACGCGCCTTCCGTTTTGGAAACGAGCATCTCGAAAACCAAGGTCCAAGTCGAGTTGGTGACGGATTATCCCTTTAGTGAAGAGCTTGTCTTTAAGGTGGTTGTGAGCCAGCCGGTGGATTTCCCGCTTTATTTCCGTGTTCCTGAATGGGCACAGAACGCGACGGTCCAACTGCCCGATGGCAGTTCCCAAAGTTTGAAAGCGGGCACTTTCGAGAAGGTCCAGCGGAAGTGGACAGGGAACGAGACCCTGACCTTACGCCTTCCCATGACCTTCCACTTGGCGAAGGGTTTCAATGATTCCATGAGCGTGGAGCGAGGCCCCTTGGTTTACAGTTTGGGAATAAAGGCCGAATGGCACAATTTCATGCCTTTCCGCTATCAACCCAAAGGCGAAAAGAGATATGACCAGGCGGCCTTGCCCCTGACCCAATGGAGTTATGGCTTGGTATTGGACTCGAACCATCCAGGAAATTCATTGACCTTCCAAGGTGGGACCATCAAAGGCAATCCGTTCACTTTAGAGGGCGCGCCGAACAAGGTGCAGGTGAAAGGGAAGGTGCTTCAAGATTGGGGTATCGAGAAGGGCGCGGCCATGCCCCCGCCTCAAAGTCCGGTCACCAGTTCTTCGTCTGAAGAAGAACTGACGCTTGTGCCTTATGGCTCTACAAGGTTACGTATTACAGAATTTCCAGTTTTAAAATAAAAGTTTGAGGCGCAAAGATGGCTGATGAAAATCCAAAAATTCCAACCGCCCTGGAGTTGTTCGAATTCTTCAGGGAGTTCCTGTCGAAGTGGTCCGGTTTGGCCGCTCACAAAGTGGATGCGGACGATGACGAGATCCCCGCTTTGGACCTGGAACTGGGATTGATGTTCACCGAACCCCTCACCGGCATCCTTGTTGTTCGTGCTTCCGAAAAATTGGAGAAACTGTTGGAAGAATCGTCCTCGTCGGGAAAGGCCCGGGAAACGAAACTGGGTTTTTTCACCGAGATCGTCATCCTTTTTTGGAATCGTTTCGTGGCGAAATTTTGGGGAATGGACAGTCGGAAACTGGCGCAGGCCTTGTTCAAAAAATCCATTCCCCTGGACTGGCCCAACCGCAAGCCGGACAGGGCTATCACGGTTTTCATCAAGGAAGAGCTACTGGAGATCCGCCTTTGGACATCACTTTCCCCGGCGGAAATGGACAACTGGAAAAAATCCAGGAAATAACTGAATGCCTATGAGATCAATGGGTCGAACAACGTCAAAAACGCTTATCCGCGACAAGAACCCGTCGTGGACAAAAGGATTTGTCCTCCTTGGCCTGCACGGTCTTCTAGTGAACGGAACGCGGGTTTTGAATGAGCTTCTCTAGGGCTTCCTGTAGTTGGGGATCCTTCTCCGCAGTTAAGCTTTCAAGAAAATGCAAGGTTTCAGGATGGTTGATCTGGGTCAGGGCCTGGATGGCCTCTAGCCTCACGGGCAAGGAAAAATTTTTACCTTTCAGGAGGAGTTTGTTGCCGGCGATGTCCTGCAAGAAAGAAATGGCTTCGGGTTGTGCTAGGTCCCCTAAGGACCGGCAAACCACCATTAAGAACCCCTCGTTTTCCACAAACCGGGTTCCTCGAATTTTGGCGGCCTTCAGCAAAACCGGCAAGCCGGGGATGAAATGGATCTTTCCCATCACTCGTGCCGCTAAAGTGGCTATCTCCTCGGAATCGTCAAATAACGCCATTCGTAAGGCCGAGCCTCCAGAACCGTCGCCTATTTCTTCTATCATTCCGATCAGGTTTAGTTTCAACTCGCGGCTTCCTTTGGCGACCCAATAGGAAAGCTCGAGGGAAAGTCCCGGGTCCAGGCCGCATTTGCGCAATATCGGGATCATCAATCTCACGATCGTCTCGTTCTTGGTGTCCTCCAGGACCGACCGGACCGGATCCTTCATCTCGGCGAAAACCTGCAAATCGTCTTGGTTCTTTTTTTCCTTTTTTTTCTTTTTTTGCTTATACATGACCGAATCCGCTTTTACCAACAGATCCGCCGCGGAACAGGATGAATGAGGGCTATAGGGGGCGATGCCAATGCTGACGGAAAGCTTGAAGTTCCTTTCCCGGTAAGAGTTATGTTCATCCATCGTTTTTTTGAACCGTTTAAGCAATAACTCTTCGTTGACATCCAAACTGCAGGTCAGGAGGGCGACAAATTCGTCCCCGCTCAGGCGCCCCAAAATATCGGTTTCACGGAAGGACTCCCTTAGGACATGGGCAGTCTCCATGAGCGCCAGATCCCCCCGATGATGCCCCAGCGTATCGTTGATGGCCTTTAGGCCGTCCACATCCGCGAATACCAGCAACAGGGATTGTTCTGTTCGGTCGGCCATTTTGATCTGTTGGTCGGCAAGGATCAGGAAACCCCGGCGATTATAGAGCCCTGTCAGTTCATCGACGACTGAGAAAGCCTTCAGTTGTTTCAAATATTTTTGGCGACCGATGGCAAAACGCATGGAACGGTTCAGCCAGTAGCCGTTGATATTACCTTTGACCAGACAATCCTGGGCCCCTTCCAGCGCAGTCTGAACCGCGAATTTTTGATCGTCGGTCCCCGTCACAACAATGATGGGAATGGTTGTGGCCATTTCGTTGACCGACAAGAAAGCCTCCAACCCCCCGGTCCTGGAAAGCGATAGATCAAGGAGGATGATGTCGGGAGTTTCACTCGCGAGATGCTTACGGACATCGGAAAGTTTCTCAATATGGACAAACTCTATATCCGTGTCGGTGATATCAGTAATGATCCGTTCCCAAAAAAAGGAGCCCTCCGGATTATCCTCGGCGAGAAGAACATTAATTTTTGAATTTTCCAAAATGCATTCTCCAAAGCTTTGAACCGTATTTGGTTCGGGGTTGTAATATCGCACCGATCTTCTTGAGCGCCTTATGTGGGAAATCGGCGCATATTCCTTGTCGTTTCAATGACGGGTCTATTACTTTGTAAGTCTTTTTTTTAGGCTCCGTGATCACCGAGTTTTGGCGGTCTGTAGTTTTCTTTTTTCACCCATTTTTATTTTTTCAGGGATCTGCCCGCAAAGATCAAAGAGAAGGATCTCGGTCGGCTCTTGCGCCGTAAATGAAACGGCCCCTTGATCGGAAAAGCCGGCTCCATCTCCTGTTCGAAATTGAAGATCACCGATCAGGACCTGACCTTTTGCCACGTGAAGCCAAGCGTTTCGACCTGGGTTGAGCTTGTGAGTCATGAAATGCCCCTTTTGAATGAAGGTTGAATACATTTGAACATCCTGGTGTATATGGAGCGAAGCCTCTCTCCCATCAGAAGAGGCGATAAGTTTAAAAATTCCTTGTCGTTCCATATGAGTAAAGAGTTTTTTTATTCCGTCGGGCTTCAATAGGCCCTCACTATGGGTGAATCCACTTTGGAATACATGCGCGACATCGGAATCCAAAGTGTTGAATGCATATTGCTGAGTGTCGGGGGTGAGATCGACCCGGTGAAAATTTTTTGCCTCAACTAGATAAGATTTTTCCAAGGGACCTTTATAAATAATGACGCCATCGCGGACATAGGTTACGGTAACCATGTCCTTGTGCGTGTGAAGTATGAATTCACTGCCCGGATAATGCATTTCCTCGTTTAATATCTTGAGCGCGTAGAAACCGTTCTGTAGGGGATCACTTTGATTTTCTGAGTCGAAAGTCATCCAGCTTTTTTGATTCTTGGTCCCGATGTGACGGCGCTCTGCCGACTTTCGCACGGTTATCATTTTCATCTCCTATAAATGCCTGTCCGTCAATTACCTTAAGTTAAAGGCCTTTTTTCAGGGTAGGGCCCATTCCTAACCGGATTAATTTGAGCCGCAGCAGTACTCAAGATAATTTTATGGATTATTTACTAGTGCAAGAAACGAACCATGTCTAATTGCCCTTAAGCACACTTTTTTGGCAAATCCGATGTTTCACGCCGTCGAAAAGAACCAATTTGGGAATTAGAAAATCATTTTGATCGATTATTCCTGGCCAAAACCCGCTGAGAATTACACTTTCAACGAAGAATCATTGTTTGTCGGGACTGGCAAAGGACCTGCGAGACCTACCCCTAGGGCTAAGTGCGGTATGGAACTTGCTCTCTTTATGATTGAACAGCCGTCAGGGAACATGATTCGAAAAGTCATCGTTCTTAAATAGCCCATAGTCGCCGGGCGAGGGTCAATAACCGAAAAGCTTGTCCAATACGGAAGTGGGTTTGCCGGAAAAAAGAAACTTTCTCACGCGCATTAAGGCTGTTCGGAGCTGTCCACGACGGGGACCTGGATTGGACAGTTACTCGATCGGTATTTCCTTCTCGAATTCTTGATTGAGGTAAACCTGGGCTGAGGCCTTGCCCGTTACCGTGACATCCAACTCCACGTGGTCCTTCGGTGATTCCATCTTGTTATAGATCGTCCTCGTCCCTGTTGTGTCAAAAACGTCTATCTGCAGGCGTTTCGGGGTTCCTTCCGGCATGTCATAGACCACCTTGGCATAACGGGGTTTCGAGCTTTCGCCCGTGCTCTTCGCGCTGACCACGAAAGAAACACTATCCTTGTTCTGGATCTTCGTCCCACCCGGGGGAGTTTGGGAAAGGATGGTCTCCGATTCCATATCGTCATGGACCTCACTCTTGATCTTCTCGATGGTGATTCCGGCGGGCCGCAGGGCTTTGAAAGCTTTATCAAGGGCTTGGTTCTTGAGGTCCGGCATGACATAGGCAGCGGTGGTGGGCCCCATGGAGACCAACAGATTGACCTCGTTGAACGAATCGACCACTTCTTTAGCGTCGGGGACTTGGCCCAGAACGGTGTCCTTGGGCTCGTTGGCAGTCATCAAGGATTCCCGACCCACCCTTAACCGGTTGCCGGCCAAGGTGATCTGGGCTTCGGCCGAAGAAAGGCCGACCACGAGGGGAACCAAGACCTTCGGTTGGCCCTTGCTGATGGTCACTGAAACAGGGGCACCTTGCACGGCATAGCCGTTGGCTTTGGGGTCTTGAAAGCTGACCAGTCCCGCCGGGACATGCTCATCGGTTTGGTAACGGGCAATGACCAGTTTCAGGTTCTTCGACTCCACCGCGCTCTTGGCGGCGGCTTGGTCCATCCCCAATACCCGAGGAACGATCATCTTCTGGTGGCGGTGGGTAATGGCCATTGCCGTCACTCCGGCCACGATGGTGATGAGGGTGAAGACGCCTAAAATAACCAAAGCGCGGTGGACTAGTTTCTTTTCGGTGGGGGTCATTCGCGGATCGATCAAAGGTCTTTCCTAATCAGGCTGTTTTGGACGCGGGTTTGCTCTCAAATCCGAGCTGTCCGCAAGCGGCGGCGATATCCACCCCTTTACGTTCCCTCAAGAAGACCTTCATGCCCTTGTTCCGCAGGTAATCCTTGAAGGCCATCACCCTTTCCTCGGAGGGGGCGTCGAAGGGAAGGGTCGGGACTGGGTTATACCGGATAAGGTTCACTTTGCAAAGCAGGTCCTTACAGTAATGGGCCAGCTTGTCGGCGTCTTCGGGGCGGTCGTTGACGTCCTTTAAAAGGATATATTCCAGGGTCACAGGCAGGCGGCGTTTATAGGTGAAATCCCGCATGACCTTGCGGAGCTGGTCGAGTGGGTTGGAACGGTTGATGGGCATGAGCTTGCTCCGGATATCCGGGTCGGCACTATGAAGGGAAACGGCCAAGGAAACTGGCCAGTCGTCCTTGATGAAGCGTTTCATATGGTCCAAGAGCCCCGAGGTAGAGACCGTAATGCGGCGGCGACCCAAATTCAGGCCTTCCTGGTCGTGCAGGATGCGCATGGCTTTTTGGGTGTGTTCGTAATTGTCCATAGGTTCGCCCATGCCCATGACCACCACGTTGTTGAACTTGGTACCCGAGTCGCGTTCCATGAAGACGACCTGGCTGACGATCTCGGCGGCGGAGAGGTTGCGTTTGAATTTGGGAACGCCCGTGGCGCAGAAGGTGCATTTCATACGGCAACCGGCCTGAGTGGAGAGGCAGGCGGTGTAGCGGCCAGGTTCGCCCTCTTCGTCCCGGGCCATGGGAATGAGGACGCTCTCGACGAAAGTGGTTTGGTCGGGGAAGTCACCCGTAATTTCCCAGAGATACTTGATGGTGCCGTCCTTGGATTCCTGCTTGGTGTGGAGCTTGAGCGAGGCGAGGGTGGCCTTGGTGGAAAGTTCCTCGCGGAATTCTTTGGAGAGGTCGGTCATGGCCGAGAAGTCCCCGGCCTTCTTTTGATAGAGCCAATGGAAAACCTGGAGCCCGGTGTGTTTGGGCGCGCCCCATCCGGTCAGGAGAGCGGCCAGTTCCTCGCGGGATTGGTCGTAGAGGTTGATGAGATTTTTCACGATGCTTGTCTTTCGGTCCGGAATTTCGACCCCAATTGTACGGACGAGAACGCCAGAATGACAGGGGCAATCTGGCCTTGCCAAAGGCCAGAACAGGCTGTTAAATACAGTTGTTTTAGTGAGTTTTGTTCAGTTGTCATTGCGAGGAATAGCCGCCGAATAGGCGGCTGTAAATGACGAAGCAACCCCAGTTTTAGCACGCCGAAGGCATCCCTAAACCCTTCTGGAAGAGGCTTATTTAAACTGAGGTTGCCGCGTCGTAACCGACCCGCTATTCGCGGGTCACTCCTCGCAATGACAGCGATTTAAAAAAGGAATTTTGATATGCCAAATCTATTGAAGATCGGATTGCCTAAGGGAAGCCTTCAGGATTCCACCTTCCACCTGTTTTCCAAAGCGGGTTACAAGATATCGTCCACGTCCCGTTCCTATTTCCCCAACATCGACGACCCCGAAATGAAGGCAATGCTCATCCGCGCCCAGGAAATGAGCCGCTATGTCGAGGACGGCACCCTGGATGTGGGCATGACGGGAAGGGACTGGGTGTTGGAAAATGGCTCAAAAGTGCAGGAAGTGGCCGAGCTCATCTACGCCAAGGCGGGCCTGAGGCCCGTGCGTTGGGTACTGGCCGCCCCCGCCAATTCCAAGATCAAGTCGGTCAAGGACCTGGAGGGCAAGAAAATCGCCACTGAATTGGTCAATGTCTCCAAGAGATACCTCAAGAAGAACGGCGTGGAAGCCCAAGTGGAATTTTCCTGGGGCGCCACCGAGGCCAAGCCGCCCGAGCTGGCCGACGCCATCATCGAAGTGACCGAGACGGGTTCATCGCTCCGGGCCAACAACCTGGTCATCCTTGAGACGGTCATGGAATCCAATACGGTGGTCATCGCCAATTTGAACGCTTGGAAAGACCCCTGGAAGAAAAAGAAGATCGAGAACCTGTGCCTGCTCCTCAAGGGCGCGCTGGCCGCCGAGGAAAAAGTAGGCTTGAAGATGAACGTGCCCCGTAAGAACTTGGAGAAGGTGCTCAAAGTGCTACCCGCGCTCAATTCACCCACCATCGCCGAGCTCCAGGATAAGGACTGGGTGGACGTGGACACCATCGTGGATGAGAAGGTGGTCCGTGAGATAGTCCCCAAGCTCAAGGATGAAGGCGCCGAGGGCATCGTGGAGTACCCGCTGAACAAAGTCATACCTTAAGGCGTTTGAATGCCTACTCCTGAAGAACTGAACAAGCAAGCCGTCCAGCTTTACAAAGACCATGATTTCGGCGGCGCGGAAGAACTGTACCGCGAAGCCATCAAGGGCGACCCCTCCTATTTTCCAGCCCAATTGAACCTTGGCATCCTGCTCTTCAAGGATGGCCGTTATGACGAGGCTATCAAGGAATGCACCAAGGCCGTGACCTTGAGGCCCGATCATCCTTCCGCCCATTTCCACCTGGGGAACGCTTATTACGCCAAAATGTGGTGGGAAGAGGCCATGGTCGAGTACGAAAGGGTCTTTCACCTGGATCCAGCCCATATCGACGTCCATTTCGCCTTGGGTGGTATCTATTTGAACAGGGGTTATCAGGAGAAGGCCGTGGAGTGCTGGCAAAAGTACGTGGGGTTGGCCCCGGCCGATTCCCCCAAAGCCAAGTTGGCGAAGGAATACGTCGAAGGGACCATCGCTAATAAGGTTCACATCGGGAAGTACATCTCGGAATAAATGTGATCAATAAATCCCTCGCCCCTTGGGGGAGAGGGTAGGGTGAGGGGTGTCGGAGGTTTTTGAAAGCACCCTCATCCTAGCCTTCTCCCCTCAAGGGAGAAGGGGGAAACAAATGATCTAAAATAAAAAGGGCGGGGACTTTGGGTCCTCGCCCTTTTTTTATGCCTGCTAACTTAGTTGTGCTTGTCGTTATAGATCTCTTTGGAGCGACCGTTCTCTTCCTTCTCCAATTGCTTACGGTCTTTTTTGTTCAAGGTTCCGCCGTCCTTCGCCAGGTCGCGTTTGCGTTGGCGGTTGATAGCCTTTCCTTGGCGAGCCAATTTACGGTGTTCTTTCTTGCTGATGGTCCCGTCCTTGACCCCGTCCTTGATGCGGTCGTGCTGGCGTTCCAAGCGGGCCTTGGGGCTCATGGCGGGGTTGTTGCCATTGGCGTCTTGGGCAAGGGCGAAGCCGGTAGAGGCGGTCATGATCGAGAATACGGCGGCTGCGATTAGCTTTTTCATTTTTTTCTCCTGGTTGTTTTAAATTCAAAATCGAACTTCACTTATTGGACGAGGGAAGGCGGGGAAGGGTTGCACTTGAAAAGGCCTATTTTTAAGGGGCTTTAGCGGGCAATAAAAAAGGCGGGGGGGATTACCCTCCGCCTTTTTAAACCCTTGCGGGTTATTGGCCGTTGGTGTTGGAAGAAGTGTTGCTGTCGGCCGGGTGCTTATCGTCGTGGATCTCCTTCGAACGTTGGTCCAGCTTGCCTTCCAAGTCCTTGCGGTCGTCCTTGGTCAACTTGCCGCCGTCCTTGGCTAGGTCCGCTTTGCGTTCCTGGTTGATCTCTTTACCTTCTTGGTGCAATTGGGTGGCTTGATCTTTGCTGATGGTCCCATTCTTGACGCCTTGCTTGATGCGTTTCTTTTGGATCTTGAGGCGCTTTTTGGGGCTGACCGAATGGACGCCCTTGCCGCCACCCGTGGAAGGGGCAGCTGCCGTACCGGCGGCCATCGCCAATTGGGTCGAACCGATAAAAGCCACTAAAGCCGTAACCGCTAAGAATTTCTTCATCTTCATCCTCCTGGATATTTTTGGTGCTGCGTTAAGTTGGACGGATAGGCAACGCGGGAAGTTGCGCCGGGCAGTCCTTGAAAATAGGGCCTTTGAAAGGCTCTTTTTTGTCAGGAGGATGTTATTATTGGCGCATGCCTATTTTTGAAAAAGAATCCCACATCCAAGCCTCCCTGAAAGAGCTTTTCAACTGGCATAACCGTCCTTTGTCATTCGAACGGCTGACGCCCCCTTGGGAAAAGATCAAGGTCATCGAGAAGCAAGGTGGTATTGAAGACGGGTCCCGCGCGGTGTTGGAGGTCCAAGAAGGTCCTTTCCGGCGCCGTTGGGTTGCCATCCACCATGACTATATAGAGGGCAGTCAGTTCGCCGACGAGCAGGTACAGGGACCCTTCGCCAAGTGGATCCATACCCACCAGTTCCTTCCGGGAGAAGGCGACACCAGTATCCTGAAGGACCATATCGATTACGCCCCGCCCCTTGGTTTTGTGGGACGGCTTTTGGCGGGCGGCTTCATCAACCGTAAATTGGACCGTACCTTCTGGTTCCGCCATACCCGGGTCAAGAACGACCTCAAGCGGCTCCATCCCTACGCCCAACAACCTTCCTTGAAGATCCTCGTCAGCGGTTCCTCCGGCATGATCGGGAATCCCCTTTGCACTTTCCTATCCTGCGCGGGGAACCAAGTCAAAACCCTTGTGCGCCGCCCGCCCAAACTGGAAAGCCCCGAGATCTTTTGGGACCCTTACCGCCAAGAGTTGGACAAGACCTCCATCGAAAGCCTGGACGCGGTCGTGCATTTGGCGGGGGAAAATATCGGGGCTGGGTCCTGGACGCCCGCGCGCAAGGAAGCCATCCGAAAGAGCCGGGTTGAGGGAACGGCCTTCCTGGCCCAGACCCTGGCTTCGCTCAAACATCCTCCCAAGGTCCTCGTGGTTTCTTCCGCCATCGGCTTTTATGGGGACCGGGGCGAAGAGGAATTGACCGAGGAAAGCCCGGTGGGGAAGGGATATCTCCCGGAAACCTGCAAGGCTTGGGAAGAGGCCGTGGAACCCGCCCGCAAGGCTGGTATCCGGGTCGTCAACCTGCGCACGGGCATCGTGTTGGCCCGCAACGCCGGGGCCCTGGCTAAGATGCTGCCGCCCTTTTACATGGGCGTGGGGGGACCTATTGGGAGCGGGAACCAATGGATGAGTTGGATATCGTTGGAAGACCTCATCGGCATTTTTCATTTCGCCATCAACAATCCCGCGCTTTCCGGTCCTGTCAACGCCACCGCCCCCTGGCCTGTCACTAATAAGGCCTTCGCAAAGACTTTGGGACGGGTTTTGGGACGGCCTGCTTTGTTCCCATTGCCGGCTTTCATGGTCAAGACGCTCTTTGGGGAGATGGGCCAAACCCTTCTTCTGGAAGGTCAAAAAGTGAAGCCCGCCAAGTTGACCGCCGCGGGATTCGAGTTCTTTTAACCGGACCTTGAAACGGCCCTTCGCTGGGAAGTGGGGAAGTGAACCTAAACCCTATTAGGTAGGTTGG
>CAZLND010000033.1:0-2312 GCA_964560635.1 uncultured bacterium
TGGAATCCTCCGGCCTGTTCTCCGACTGAGGCTGGGTAGCGGGAGGGATGGTTGGCGGTACGGGGGCCTGACCCCCTGAGGTGCTCGGCTCCGGGGGGGTGGTAGACTCGGGAACCTTGTTTTCGACCGCGGGAGCGACCGGTGTCGAAGGCATTGAAACCGAGGTGATGATGGCCGAACGCATGGGTTGCTCTGCCGGCTGGGCCTCCTTCGGGGGGGCGGACGGCATCGGGATCACGTTCCTGACCTCGGAATAGGAGGACAGGGGCCGTGGTTCCTGGGCCGTGGTGGGGCCTGAACCCATTTTCTTCCAAAGGAAGAAGCCTCCCACTAAGACCAGAAGGACCACCAAGACAATCAGCCCGGTTGAGCCACTGGAAGAAGTGGAGGCCACTGGAGCGGCAGGTTTTTCCTCCGTTGCCGCTGACGGACTTGCCGCCTTTTCCCCCGCTTTTCCCGTGGCAGAAGCTTCCTCTTTTACGGGAGGTGATTTGGCGGTGGAGGATGGGGCGGCCCTATCCATCGCCATGGGCGCGGGTTTCTCCGGAGAACTTCGCTCCGAGAGCGGCATCGTCTTGGCGTAGGCGATCCGGGTGGCTTTCCGGAGGGCTGCCTTGGTGATGGCCGAAGGTGGAGGAATGGCGAATCTCTGTCCCGGATAGATCAGGTTGGGGTTCCCGATCTTGCCCTCGTTGGCCGTATAGATCAGCGGCCATTTGAGGGGGTCATTCAAGACTTCCCGGGAGATGGTCCAGAGGCAGTCCCCGCTTTTTACCACATATTTCGATGGTTTTACGGGTGACTGGGGCGGCTCCGCCAAAAGAACCGCCGGCAAAACAGCGAGGAAAAGCGTTGTAAAGAGGGTCTTTCGGTACATCTTGAACCTCCTTGTGAAGCCTTAAAAGGCCTCAACTCAACCCTATTCCTCCATTCCCAATGTTGTCAAACGCATTTGTCCCAGCCCAGGGATTGCCGTTTTACTCTCGAGATCACTTTTTGAGGAAGTCCAGGGCCCATTTCCGGAGTTTGGACTGGGCGCTGGCGAAGGGGAGGCCGACCAGTTCCTTCGCGCCGACCCATTTCAATCCGGCGGGGAATTTCGCATTGCCCTTCGGCACACCCCGAAAAAGTTTCAATTGGATCTTGTGGTGGGTGATCTGGTGCTTCACCTCCTTAAGTTCCTTAGGGTCGGTCCTGACCTTGAGCAACTTCTCCAACTTTTGGCGGGCGTCCTCGAAAGACTTGCCCTCGGCGCTGGGGAATTCCCACATGCCCTTGAGCCACTTCTCGTCGTTCGAACGCTTTTTCACCAGGAGCTTCCCGCTCTTTTCCAGGAAGACCGCCGCCATGGGGACCTCGATCGTTCCTTGGGCCTTGGGCATCTCGGGAAGTTCGTTCTGAAGACCCTTTTGGGCCGCTTGGCAAAGGGAAAGCATGGGGCAAAGCAAGCATTGGGGATTGTCTGAAAAGCAAACCGTGGCGCCCAGCTCCATGACCGCCTGGTTGTAGTCCCCAGGTCTTTGGGTGGAGAGCATTTGATGGGCTAGGTCCCAAACCTTCTGGTGACCCTCGCCGTTCTTCAGGTTCCCCCTCAAAAGAAAGATGCGTGAAAAAACCCGGATGACGTTACCGTCCACCACCGGGTGCGGTTTCCCGTAGGCGATGGAAAGGATGGCACCGGCGCTATAGGGGCCGACTCCCGGAAGTTCGAGTATCTGGTCCATGTTTTCCGGTAGTTTCCCGTCGAAGTCCTTCACCACGACTTGGGCGGCGGCCTTAAGGTTGCGGGCCCGGCGGTAGTAACCCAGGCCTTCCCAAAGCTTCAGGACCTTTTCTTCCTTTGCCTTGGACAAGGCGGTCCAGTTGGGAAGTTCCTTCAGGAACCTTTCGTAATAGGGAATGACGGTCTTGACCTGGGTTTGTTGGAGCATCATCTCGGAAACGAAAGTGGAATAGGGGTTGTGGACCTTGCGCCAAGGGAGGTCGCGTTGGTAACGGTCGTACCAGGCCAGCAAGGTTTTCTGGAAAGTTGACGGATCGAGCGATTTTGGGGCTTTGGTTTTCATTGTTCTTTCCGAATGCTGGCAGTTCGAAGTTTTGAGTTTTAAGTGTTGAGTTGTGGAAAGTTATTTTGATCTTAGATCAAAATAACATCATTAACTTAGAACTACGAACTCAGAACTCAAAACTAAGCGCTAGTTTTTTTGAGGGTGCCAAAATCCTACAACAGCTGTGTAATCTCGAAGGTGTTCAAAGGTTCCATGGAACCCTTGACGGCGATGGGGTTCAAGGCATTAGCTTTCACTTGGGGC
>CAZLND010000033.1:2412-14970 GCA_964560635.1 uncultured bacterium
TTCCATGGAACCCTTGACGGCGATGGGGTTCAAGGCATTAGCTTTCACTTGGGGCCTGATCTTTTGATAAGTTTCATCCGACACCACTGTTTGGCCGGGTGTGGCCATGGCACAGAGGCGGGCGACGACATGCAGCGGTTCGCCGATGACCGTATAGTCATAACGCTTCTCTGAGCCTAGGTTGCCCGAAACCACCGTGCCCGTATGGATGCCGATACCCACGGTAAAGGGCGGGAAGCCCTTTTTGATACGGGAAATATTGAAGTCCTTCAAGGCCTCGTGAATCTCCAGGGCGGTTTTAACGGCCCGCAGTTCCTTGTCTGGGTGGCTAAAGGGCGCTCCCCAAATGGCGACTGCCGTATCCCCAACGAACTTATCCAGCATCCCCTCATACTTGAAGACGACCTCGTTGATGATGCCGAAATACTGGTTCAGGGCCTCGACTAGGACCTGGGGCTGCATGTTCTCGCTGAGGATATTGAAGCCTCGTAGGTCGGCCTGGAGGATGGTGCATTCCCTTCTTTCGCCCTTGAGCGAGAAATAATCCTTCTCGGCCAGGATCTTTTTAGCGGCTTGGGGGTCCACGACCTTACCCAGGACGAGGGAGACCCGTTCCTTTTCCTTTTGGCCTTCGAAAGTTTCGCCTAGGGAAGCGCCCAAGAGTCCCCATTCGGTCACGGGATCGGAGGGGAAGGTGACATTGGGATCCCCTTTTTGGGCCTTTTCAAGGGCCTCGGTCAGGCGTTGGAAGGGGAAAACCACGAAGGCCCAGCTGGAGAGCAAGGCGGCCAAAAGGGCCAGGACCAAAAGCCACCAGCCCGTTTTCTTGATGATCTTGAAGGGCTCGCCCTCGATGAGAAGGGATTGCTTGATGGGTTGAAGGATGACGACCGAGGCAACCGGTTCGGCGGGGGTTCCCGCTTTGGGGGGGATGCCCAAGAGCGGCAGGGAGCCGACCAGATAATCAGTCCCGTTAAAGTTGAGCTTCGAATGGTTGAAATGGGGGTCGAGGGACTTTTTGAGGTCCAACGAGGGAATGGGGGTCGACAGTGTGTTGTTCACTGAGGCGTTCGTATAGAGGGTCAGCTCGTTGCCCGCGTTGGCCTTCATGGTCTGGAGGAAATTCTTATCAAGCCGGCCGCCCACCCAAAGGACGCCTACTATTTTTTCACGGCTGACAATGGGATGGATCATGACCCGGTAAAGATCTTCTTGGTAGGGAAAGAGGCCGCCGGCGTCGGACCCTTGCAGGGCCTGCGCCATGCCCGGCCAGTCCTTGACGGAGGCATAAAGGGGTTGTTTCGTCTTGGGTTTGGATGGGTGGTTGGAGCTTTTGGGTTTGGAATTTTTGTTGGCCGATTTGGGTGTGGGAGAAGGGGAGGGGCTGGGTGTCGGCTTGGGGATACCCAAGTTGTCGAAAAGGACATTGCCCTTGGGGTCGGTCAGGATGAAGAGGGACGATTGGGTCGAAAGGGCGGCTTCCTCACAAAAGGCTTTCAAGGGAGCGGCTTGACTGACGGGAGCGGCCAAGCCCTTTTTCAGGGTCTCCATCTGGCCCAATCGAACAGCGGACATCAGGAAATGGTCGGACCAAGAATTGTAAGCGCCCCCGAATCCGGCGACGCTTTGGGCCAGACTTTTTTCCGGGTCATTGACCACAGTGGGCTTGATATGGCTCTTTAAAGTTGCGAGGGAAATGGTCAGGAAGAGGCTCAGGGGAAGGATCGCCAAGGCGATCATAAGAACCGGTAACAGGCGGATGTTCTTCATCGTTGGACCTCGGGATCGCGTGTGGGAAACCTAGGTGGGGTACTATAAAAGACAAATCCTCGGATTCGAAGGGATTATCGACTTTAAGGACTATTTTGTCCTATTGTCTTTATTACGGTGTCCGTCTACAATTTCGTCACTTTTCCCTCAAATGCACCAAAACCTCTTTTTCGCCTAAAGGACTGATCCATGTCGGAACCTCAAAAGCGCTTCACCCGCAAGATCCAAGAACTGACCGCTCTCTACGAGATCAGCCACGCCATGGCCTCGGCGTTGGATTTCAAGTCCGCCTCCAACGAGATATTGGAAGTACTCTCCCATCAATTGGACATGAATCGCGGAACCATCACCATCCTGGATAAAGAGACCGGCCAATTGAGCATCGAGGCCGCCCATGGATTGACCAAGGAAGAGATCGCCCGGGGAAAGTACAAGATAGGCGAAGGCATCACCGGCAAGGTGGTCGAGAAGGGCGAGCCCATGATCATCCCCGACATCGGCAAGGAACCCCTCTTCCTTAACCGCACCCGTGCCCGGGGTGACGTCAAGCGCCAGAACATCTCCTTTGTTTGTATTCCCATCAAGATGAAGGGCGAGACCCTGGGGGTCCTTTCGGTGGACCGTTTGTTCAAGGACGCGGACATTTCCTTCGAGGAGGATGTGCGTCTCTTGACCATTGTGGGATCGCTCATCGGACAGAACCTCAAGATCCACCAGATGATCCAAAGGGACAAACAAAAACTGTTGGAAGAGAACCGCGAGCTTCAAAGCGAGCTCAAGGGCAAGTACAAGCTGGAGAACGTCATCGGCACCGCCAAGTCCATGGTGGAGGTCTACAAGACGGTCCAAAAGGTGGCCCCTACCCGCGCCACGGTCATCATCCGAGGGGAATCGGGAACGGGGAAGGAACTCATCGCCCGGGCCGTGCATTACAACAGCCCCCGGGTCGGCAAGCCCTTCCTCAAGGTCTCTTGCGCGGCCCTGCCCGAGACCCTTTTGGAAAGCGAACTTTTCGGTCATGAGAAGGGAAGTTATACGGGCGCCTCGGAAATGGTGAAAGGCCGGTTCGAGCTGGCCGACGGCGGGACCCTGTTCCTGGATGAGATCGGCGACATCTCGCCGGCCACCCAGGTGAAGCTCTTGCGGGTCCTTCAGGAAAAGAAATTCGAAAGGGTGGGCGGGACCAAGACTTTCTCGGTGGACGTTCGGATCATCGCCGCCACCAATCGCAACCTGGAACGGGCCATCGCCGAAGGGAAGTTCCGCGAGGACCTCTACTACCGCCTGAACGTGGTGCCTATCTTCCTGCCTTCCTTGCGGGACCGCAAAGAGGATGTCGCCCTTTTGCTAAGCCATTTCCTGCACAAGTACAACGAAGAGAATAAGACCAACTATAAATTCGCGCCCGAAGTGGTGGCCCGCCTGGTGGGCTACCGCTGGCCTGGCAACGTGCGGGAATTGGAAAATACGGTCGAACGCATGGCCGTCATGGCCAAGGATAATGTGCTGTCCCTCGAGGACGTGCCCATGCCTTTTGAGATCGCTCCCGAAGGCACGGCTACCGAAGCCTCGCCCGCCGGGGCCTTTTCGGTGGCCGCGGTGTCGTCCGGCTCGACCCTGGCCGATGTGGAAAAGATGAAGGTCATGGAAGCCATGGAGCGTTGTGGCGGGGTCCAAGCCAAAGCCTGCAAACTTTTAGGCATCACGCCTCGCCAACTTGGATACAAATTGAAAAAGTATAAGATCGGGTACAAACCGACCTTCCTCTGAAGCTTTTCCGATCTCCTAGCGTCTCTTTAGACCCGAGGAATAACGGGTTAACCCTTTACGGCCCCCATGGGGTTTCCCGCTCCTTGTACTTAGGTCTTAAAAGGCTATACTGACCCGGTTTTCCAAGGTTTTTTACCAGGGTTGGGTTTTTGTCCCGTTGTGACCGTTCCGGCCGATGACCGGCAACTTTAACGAGGAGGATCTGCAATGACCCCGAAAGAAGTGATGGACCTCATCAAGCAGAAAGACGTGAAGTACGTGGATTTCCGTTTCATCGACCTGCCCGGTACCTGGCAACACACGACCTCGCCGGTGAAGTTCTTCGACGAGGAAACCTTCAAGGACGGCAAGGGCTTTGACGGCTCCTCCATCCGCGGGTTCCAGGCCATCAATGAGTCCGACATGTTGGCCATTCCGGACCCCACCACCGCCTTCATCGATCCTTTTTTCCAAGAGACCACTCTGGTCATGAACTGCAACGTCATCGACCCGGTCACCCGCGAATCCTATTCCCACGACCCCCGTTATGTGGCCCAAAAGGCGGAGAAGTACCTGCAGACCACCGGCATCGCGGACACCTCTTACTGGGGTCCGGAAGCGGAGTTCTTCATCTTCAACGACATGAAGTTCGACCAGGGTATCAACCATGGTTTCTATTCGGTGGATTCCACCGAGGGTCTCTGGAACATGGGCCGCGATGAGTATCCCAACCTGGCCAATAAGATCCGCAGTAAGGAAGGTTATTTCCCTGTGCCGCCGGTCGACAGCCAAATGGACATCCGTTCTGAGATGACCACCCTCATGCAGCAGATCGGCATCCCTATCGAGACCCATCACCACGAAGTGGCCACGGGTGGACAAGCCGAGATCGACATGGTGTTCGACAAGATGGTCCCCATGGCCGATAAGCTTTTGAAATACAAGTATGTCGTCAAGAACGTGGCGCGCCGCCACAACATGGTGGCCACCTTCATGCCCAAGCCCCTCTTCGGGGACAACGGTTCAGGCATGCACGTCCATCAGTCCATCTGGAAAGGCAACACAAACGTGATGTTCGACGAGAAGGGCTACGGCGGGTTCTCGCAAGCCGGCCTCTATTACATCGGCGGGCTCCTGAAGCATGCCCCGGCCCTCTGCGCCTTCATCTGCCCCACGGTCAACAGCTACAAGCGTCTCACCCCCGGCTTCGAAGCGCCGGTCAACTTGGTCTATAGTCAGCGCAACCGCTCGGCGGCCTGCCGCATCCCGCTCTATTCCAAAAGCGCGAAGGCCAAACGCGTCGAGTTCCGCACGCCGGACCCATCTTGCAACCCTTACCTGGCTTTCTCGGCCATGCTCATGGCGGGCTTGGACGGCATCCAGAACAAGATCGATCCGGGCAAGCCCCACGACATGAACCTTTACGAGTTGGAGCCGCGCGAGCTCAAGAAGGTCAAAAGCGTCCCCGGATCCCTCTCGGAAGCCTTGGACGCTTTGGAGAAGGACCATGAGTTCCTCCTGAAGGGCGGGGTCTTCACCCCGGACCTCATCGAGGAATGGATCCACTACAAGCGCACGAAGGAAGTGGACGCCATCCGGTTGAGGCCCCATCCTTACGAGTTCGTGCTGTACCACGATATCTAGTCGTTATAGATATTAAAGTTGTTCCAAAGCCCATCTCCGAAAGGAGATGGGCTTTTTTGGTTTAAGGGGTACACAGCGCCGATTTCCTAATGATGAATATTTTTAGGAGATCGGTGTTTGAGCGGATCTCCTGGCGAAGCCAGGCGCGGACGGTGGATTTTTATTTTCAGGAGTGCCGATAACGGTTTTGGTTTTGATGAAGAAATTTATTCCGATGTAACTTTGGCCTTATTTCGCGCCTAAACCGTTTTTTCTTAAAAAGGCCCAAAATGAAAGCGGTTGCCGAAAAAAGCCGCAAGTATGACCCGCCAATAAAATTCCGGCTTTTCTTCCGGAACTGGCCGCTTCGCGATACAATTCACTCCGCCGTTTAACCCAAGGCTTTTTGGGACTTAACCCTCCAACACCTTTCGACGCCCGGGAAAATATCGATCGGAAATATACAAGAGCAATTGAATATCCTGACCTCGCAAAATCATCATCCTAAAGCATCACGTGGTTTTTGGGCCGGCTGCGCGGCCCCCCTGATGGGTTTTCTCTTGGCTTTCTTGGCCATTGCTTCGGCCCAGGGCCAAACGCTCTTATATGAAGACTTCGGGCCTGTCATCTACAGCAACGGTACCGTCAATGGCGCCGCGCTGGGCATGTACGATCCCATCGGGTTCGGCGCCGGGCATGCCGGTTCCATCAGCACGGTGAATGTTCCCGCGGGCGAGACCCAGACCTTGCAGGAAGACGTGACCTTTACCCAAACCTTCAGCACCTTCGCGGCTAACACGGGTTATTGGCAGATCCAGGTGGCTTCCCAATACGCACCCGGCGGTCAAGCTGGGGGCGGGACGGTGGTTCCGGTCGATGCGAGTTCTTATACGATCGGCGCGGGCTCCTTGAGCATCGAACTTTACGCTTCCGTCACGACGACCTTTGATATTTTTGTGGGGGACAATCAAAACCATCTCCCGCCCAGTGGGCCCTGGACCCATGAAACCGCCTACACCACGCCTATGACCATCCCGGCGGGAGTGTGGACCAATGTGATCCTTCCTTTGGATTCCAACGCGGGCCATTGGGACACTAACTTCAGTACGGTCGATTGGACCCACATCACCCAGGTCTTCATCGACGCCCAAGCCCCTCCCTGTCTCGCGGTATTCACCGCGCCCGGCACGACCTATCCGGAGACCATCAATTACGGCACGATCCAGTTCATTCAAAGCCCTGCCGGTCCCACTCCCACGCCGGTCAATACCCCGGTCTATCAATGCGTGACCAGCACCTTCACCGACACCCCGACGGTCACCAACACTCCCACCATCACCAATACCCCCACTGACACCGCCACGCCCACCAACACCTTCACCGAAACCATGACCCCCACCTCCGGTGTCTATTTCCAAAAGAAGGCCTCGGAAGATCAAGCCAACGGCGGCGACATCATCACCTACACCATCGCCGTGACGGTGACGAGCATGATGCTCAATGGGCCGGTCATCAGTGACACCCTTCCGTCCAACCTGACTTTCATTGATTTTGGCCATATGGTCTCGGGTACGGTGACCATGTATAACCAATCCACCGGCCAGTTAAGCTGGAATATCCCCGGCCCCTTGGGTCCGGGTGGATACCTTTTCACCTACGACGCCCAGGTGAGCAATACGCTCCCCTGCCAGCCCATCGTCAATAACGCCCAGATGAACTATCAAGGTTTGGCTTCGCCTCTTTCTTCCAGCGTGACCGCGAAAATGTCCTGTGATTACACCGTCCGGGTGGGGGTCTATAACTCGGCTGGCGAACTGGTCAAACAATTATCCTCAGTGCAGCTTCCCCAAGCGGTCGGGAATGTCACTTTCCAACCGGGGAATAGCATCACCAGCGTGAACGGTCCCAACAGTCAGTTGAAACTCTACGATTCCAATTACCTGTTGGGCACTTGGGACGGGAATAACTCCAGCGGGAACCCGGTCTCCAACGGCGAGTACCACCTCAAGATCGATAGTATCGACAGCCGTGGGACCATCACCAGCGTCATCCAACAGGTCGTGGTGACCCGCCCGGTGGCCAAGGTCTACGCCAGTATCTTCGATTCAGCGGGGGAGACCGTCCGCCATCTTTATGCCCTGACCTCCGATCCGGCGGGTGTGGAACTTTCCACTGTTTCCTTGGACTCCAGCGTGCTCAGACCCGGTCCCGTAACGGGCACGGGACAGCCCTCCAATGTCCAGATCATCGTGGCCACCTCCAGCGTCCCCGTGACCCTTTTCTGGGACGGTACCAACGACAGCGGGGGTTACGTGACCCCTGGGCACTATCAATTGGGAGTCCATTGGACGGATGGCCAGGGCAATACCTCGAACATCATCCGGAGCATTTTGGTGACGGGCGCCACGGGCACGGGAGTGGTGACCGCCGCTCCGAACGTCCTGAGCAAGGGAACCTTCACCACGGTCTTCTCCTCCAATTCCCTCCAAGCCGAGACCTTGAGGATCAAGATCTATACGGCCATGGGTGAACTGGTGGATTCTTTGGAAGGGGCCCCAAACACCAACCAAGCCGCTTGGAACGCCTCCAACTTCGCCAGCGGGCTTTATATCGCCCATGTGGAACTCTTGGCCGCCGGGGGCGGGGTGGTGGGGCGGCAGGACGTAAAAGTCGTTCTGATGCATTAAAAGTTCGTCCCCCTTTTTTCGTCCTTTTCCCGCAAAATAGGTCCTTCGACCGCTAAAAAGATCCAAAAAACATTGAACCATTCGGCCCGGTTGACGTTAGGTAATGCCATATGACGACCTTCGTTTCCTATAAGCAGGGGACTTTCCGCCGCGCTCTTTTATCCGCGACCTTCTTCCTGTGTGTCGGGGCCGTGGCCTCCCTGGCCCATGCCGCCATCACCAACAAGGGCACTGAATTCTGGCTCACCTTTCCCCAGGGCAACGGGGGTCCCAGTGGCCCGGCCACGCTCCAACTTTTGATCACTTCCGCCAACAGCGCCACCGGGCAGGTCCAGATCCCCGGTCTTTCCTTTACGGTCGCCTTTTCCGTCGCCGCGGGCGCCACGACCCAGGTCCTCCTCCCAGTCACGGCCCAGTCCACCCAAACGGACGGGGTGGCTTCCATCGGCATCCACGTTACTTCCGACCAACAGATATCCGTGAATGGGCTCAACTATGTCCAGTACGCTTCCGATGGATACACGGGGTTACCAGTAGAGGCTTTGGGGACCAATTACATGGTGGTTTCCTATAAGAACGAGTCCCTTGGAAGCGGCCAACTCCCGGGTTCGGAATTCGCGGTGGTGGGCACCCAGGACTGCACGCATATCACCATCACGCCTCGCATCCACATGGGTACCCATACGGTGGGTGTGCCTTACACGGTGACCTTGAACCAAGGGGACGTCTATCAGTATCAGGACCTTGTGATCGGGTCGGGGGAGGACCTGACCGGGACCCCCATTACCTCGGACAAACCGGTGGCGGTTTTTGGGGCCCATATATGCGACAACATTCCCTCGGGAGTGCCCAGTTGCAACCACCTGGTCGAGGAGCTTTGGCCCATTCCCTATTGGGGTACCCAGTTCGTGACCATGCCGCTGGCCACCCGGACGGGCGGGGACACCTTTCGCTTCGTTTCTTCCAGCAACGCCACCACCGTGACGGTCAACGGCGCCAACCTCACGCCCCTGCAAATGGGCTGGGCGGCCGAGCAGATCTATACGGTGCCGCTCCATATCACGTCCAACCATCCTATTTACGTGATGCAGTATTCGAATGGCGGGACCCAGGACAATTCGGGAAGTAATTACAACGCTGACCCCACCATGATCTCCATCCCGCCCCTCAACGAGTTCGACAACGCCTACAGCTTGAGCACCCCGGTCACGGCCTTTGGGTTCAATTACGAGAACATCATGACCGCCTTCCCCGGAACGGTGACGCTGGATGGTTCGGCTATCTCGGCCGGTTCCTACTCGATCATCGGGGCCAGCGGTTACTGGGGCGTTCAGGTTTCCACCCTGGCGGGCGCGCATCAACTCTCTTCCGCCCACCCCTTCGCCGCCATCGCTTATGGTTACGACAACGCGGACGCCTATGGTTATCCGGCCGGGGCTCTTTTCAGCCACAACACGCCCGTGCCCACCAGTACCCCGGGAGGGAGCTGTTTCTCACCCACGCCCAGCCTGACACCTACCCCGACCAACAGTCCCACGCCCACCAACACGAGAATACCGACCCCCACCTTCACTCCCACCAAGACCCCGACGCCCACCAGCACGCCTACCAACACCTCCACCCCCACCAACACCCATACGCCTACGAACACGAAAACCCCCACCAACAGTCCGACGCCGACCATCACGAACACACCTACCTGGACCTTTACTCCCACCAATAGTCCCACGCCGACTTGGACCCCAACCATTACCGACACACCCTCCCCTACGAATACGCCTACCATCACCAACACTCCTGCTCCCACCAACACGCCAACAAATACCAACAGTCCAACGAATAGTCCGACACCTACTAATACCTATACGCCCACGCTTACTCCCACCCCGACGTTCAGCCCGACCCCAACCTTTACCTTCACTCCGACGCCGACTCCTACCAATAGTTTTACGCCTACCCCCACCCCCACACCCACCAACACGAATAGCCCGACGCCTACTTCAACCGCCACTTTCACCCCTACCCCCACCGGTTCAAATACGCCAACCCCAACGGATTCGATGACGCCTTCATCTTCGCCATCTCCTACTGATACTCCTACGGTCACCGCGACGCCCACAGCGACCGACACCTCCATCCTTTCAACGGGAAGCCCGACCCCCACTCCGGGCTGCGAGATCCATCCTTGGCCGGTTCCCTTCGATCCGGCGAAGGCTGTGGGCGGGGTCTTGAAGATCGACTGCCTGCCGGATGGCGCGGTGGTGGATATTTATACCCTATCGGGTGAATTGAGTAGGGAAGTGGCACCCGTCAACCAAATGGCGACCTGGGATGGGCGGAACGGGAAGGGCGTCTGGGTTTCCACCGGGACTTATTTCTATGTTGTCCAACTCGGCGGCCAAGTCCTTAAAGAAGGGAAGATCCTGGTGGTCACCGAGGGCCGATGAAAGTTCCCAAGCCCTCGCTCCACCAGTAGGGTGAACCCGGCCGAATTGTTACGTGAAAATATCCGTGAATTTCATAAGGTTTATGGAAGGTTCACGAAAAAATGGTATATTTTGTTAATGAAACTGGTATTTGAAAAGGGTATATAGAGTTGGATTTAAATCGTTTGAAGGTTCATCTTATTGGACGATTTCAGGCCTCCGGCCAATCCCGTATCCCATGTTTTAAGAGCGAGACAATGAAAATCTTTTTGTTATCGAAACTCCAAAAAAAACTATTAATCGCCTTTGCCTTTGTTTTGGCGTCCCTTTCGCCGGCCGCCAGCCAGGCGGCCGGCGCCAATATCCTCTTTTATTACAGCAGTGCCGACGCTTTCTCCTCCACCCTCCTGAAGGCGGTCACCGTCCTCCAGAACGCGGGGAATACGGTTACGAAAGTGGATGTGGGAACCAGCACCTCTTTTTGCCCCGCCGAGATATGGACCAATTTCGACCAGGTTTGGGATTGCCGGTACGCCAACATCAACTCCGGATGCCCGGGTGGCTCGAACACCGACAATTTCACCGCTTGTTGGCAGACCAAGGCGCAGGACTATATCCAGAACCATTGCGGCAATATGTTCATCCTCGGTGAGAACGCGGGTTTTGGAAGCCGGGATGATGGCGATTACACTTTCCTAAAGACCATCGGCGCGGTCGGAGCGGGTTTGGTCAATTGCCCGACGGGTAGCGCCAATGCTAATGACTCCACGGGAGGGTCGATCACCATCCCTTCCACCTTGCCGGGAACGACCCAATATTTCGGCGATTTTGCCGGCGGTATCCCTACGAGCCTTTTGAATGGGACCAGTTTTGCCGATGAAGCCACCGGTTGGAACGGGACCAATGTGGACCGCTCGGTGGCCTCGGGATGGTCCGGTTCGGCCCAGATGACCGCCCTAACCGGATGTAATGTCGGTAAACTTTTCATCGACTGGGACATGTCCAAGTGGCTTTTTTCGGACTACGACGGCAGCCCCGCCGACAAGGCCATCACGGATACCTTTTACGCGGCCATAGGGAACTGGTTGGGAGTTCCGGCTTGTACTTGCAACACGCCCACGCCGACTCCCACCAGTACCCCGACGAGCACCCCGGGGAATACCGCGACCAATACTCCCACCAATACCCCGGGAAATACGGCGACGAATACGCCGACCAATTCGCCTACCAACACCCCGGGTAACACCGCGACGAACACTCCGACCAATTCACCGACAAACACCCCCACCTTGACCCTCACGCCCACCCCCACGCCGGGTGTCTCCATCGTGGAGTCGGTGTCCAAGTCGGACGCCCAACCGGGTGACATCTTGACCTACACCATCACGATCAATGTGACGGGCGCGCCCGCCGCCAACGTGGTCGTTGCGGATAGCTTGGCTTCGAGCGTGACTTTCATCAGTTTTGGTTCTTCCCCCGGGGGGACGGCAACGAACTATAACGCGGGTTCATCCCAATTGACCTGGACCCTTCCGGTTTCCTTGGCGCCCGGCTCCTATACGATCTCCTACCAGGTGAAGGTCAACGGGGATTTTTCCAGCGGGACGATCACCAACACCGCCAGCATGACCTATACGGGAAGCGCCTCGTCGGTCACCGCTAGTGTGGACGTGAAAGTGACATCCGAACTTCATGTTTGGCCCAATCCCTTCAACCCCAATTTCGCCGTGCCCAACGGCAATGGGGAGGGAGTCTTGAAGGCCTCGGTGGTGCCGTCGGGTTCAACGATGAGCTATTATTCCATCTCGGGGGAATTGGTCATTGCCTTGTCCGAAACCTCGCCGGGAGAGATCGATTGGAATGGCAAGAACTCCAAAGGATGTAAGGCGTCGACGGGCACTTATTATTATGTCATTCAAAATGGCAACACGACCTTATTGACTGGTAAAATATTGCTCCTTAATTCGAAGTGAACCAAAAATATTGAACGGGTAAAATCGAATGTCTTGGCTTCCTTACTCGAACCGAATCAAACTTACGTCCTTGCCGGTAGCGCTTTTCTGCCTTTGGGCAGCCCTTTCCCCCTCCCTTTGCTCAGCCGGTTGCTCGGTCCTCGTTTATTACGATAATGACGACCCCTACTCAGGAAGTCTCATCCCCAAGTTGATCACCGTCCTCCAGACCGCGGGTATTGCTCGCGGACCAGGCGTCCGTTGTCGATTTGCTTGGAATAGAAGAAGACATCGTCCAGCGGGAGGGGGCGCAATTGGAAGGGATCGTGCTTTGCGCGAACCCGCTCCGGT
>CAZLND010000034.1:0-4770 GCA_964560635.1 uncultured bacterium
CCCGGCTTCACTTCCACAGCCTCGATATCGGCGGCGTGGGGCGCGGCGTAGGCATAAGTGACCGAGTAACTTCCCACCATACCAGTAGGTTGGATATCCCCTTCAGCGGAAATGATCGTACCCGTGTCCGTTTTGGTCCATACCTGGGTTTGGTTCCCTTCCGCGGTAATGGGAGAAGTCGCGCCGTTCTTCAACCCCATTGCCACGATCATGCTGCCGTCAGTCGCGCCCATGATCATATTGGGATTGCTGGTCGAAGCCAGTGTGACCGCCTTGGTGGAACCAATGGGCGATGTTTGGGAAACACCGTTCAGGACGATCGCCCCCACGATGACCGTCTGGGCCGTCGTGTCGGCGATGGAGACCACGACGTTTTGATTGGTACCAGCGACCCCTTTTAAATACCAGGTCTCCAGGGTTTCCGTATTGACTATATCGGTTAGGGTGACGGCTTTAGTCAAAACGGTCCCGCCATAGGTGATGTTAGTAACGTGATCGGTGGCCCCACTCGCCCCGATGATGGCCTGAACGATGAGGCAAGGGTTCGTGACAACCGAGGGGACGGTGACGCCGGTCAAGGTGACGGGTCTGGTGCTGCTACCGGCGGCGATCACATTGGAGGCACTGATAAAGGTTACCCCGCAGGTGGGCGTGGGGGTGTTCGTCCTGGTCGGGGTATTGGTGACCGTTGAAGTGGATGTCCAAGTTGGGGTAGTTGAAAAAGTCGGGGAAAAGGTGTTGGTCAAAGCGAATGGTGTATCGGTGAAGGTCGCCGTGGACGAACCTGTTGGGGTTCCGGTGGAGGTCTTAGTGTTGGTCGGAGTGGAGCTCGGGAACGGCGTCATTGTCCCATCAAGGGGGGAGTACCAGGCATCGCTCAACTTGGCCACTGTTCCAAGACCGCCCAAAACCCAGATCTGGTTGTTATGGGACAAGGCCTCGAAAGTATTGCGAGCGCTATAGGGAGCCGTCACGGTCATCGCCGTCCAAGTCACTCCGTCGAGGGAAGTCCACACATCGTTGAGAACCGTGGAGTTGGAAGTTCTCCCTCCCAATATCCACATCCGATCCCCATAAACCACACATTGGGAGTTGGAACGACCCTGAAAAAGAGGGCTAGCGACCTGGGTCCAATTGACCCCATCGGTGGAGGACCAAACATCGCTCAAGAAAGAACCACTTGTGGGGGCGCCACCGATCAACCACATTTTACCGTTGAAAACCGTTGCGGCACCGCCCTCGCGTGGGCTGAAAGCGGCGCTAGCCGTCACTTCGGTCCAAATGACCCCGTCGGAAGAACTCCAAACATCATTCTGCGGACCACTCCCGTTAAGTGACCCAGCCAAAACCCATATCTGTCCATTGAATACAAGGACGTTGGATAAGTAACGAGCACCGAATGGCGCATTGGCGGTGACAAGGTTCCAATTGACCCCATCAGCGGAAGACCAGATATTGGATTTCCCACCCGCTTGACCTCCTCCTATCAGCCACATCCGACCATTGAAGTTCACCACCGAATGGTAGGCGATGTTCGGGAACCCGCCATTAGCCGTCACTTGGTCCCAATGATTTCCATCTATAGAAGACCAAACGTCATTGGTGGTAGCTAAGGAAGCGTTGAAGCCACCAATGAGCCACATCCTATTGTTGAACACCAACCCCGCATGCCCAAAACGAGGACCCCAAGGAGCGATATCCGTCGCTAAATTCCAGCTTTGACCCGTATTGGGAAAGGCCGTGGGAGTGAAAGTCGGGGTACCTGTGTCAGTAGCGGTGGGTGTGTTCGTTAAGGTAAAGGTAGCCGTATCGGCGGGGACATTGGTAAAAGTCGCGGTCGGCGTGTCGGTTGGGATATCGGTAGGCGTATCAGTAGGAACGTCTTGTGCGAGGGCCAGAACTGGAATAAGAAGGAATACGAAAAGGACTAAAAAACGTTTTAAGAATTTTTCATTCAAAACCATGAATAGGCCGTTCCCAATTCCAAAGGTCAGCGGACAAAGGATGAAATATGTGGTGTTATGTTAAGGGAAAACGAGTAAAAGTGACTGCCAAAAGCTTGTCACTTTTTGGTCTTCGAACGGTCCGAAAAAGCCCCATTTTGTTCATTTTTAAAGACCTAAAAAACGGCTCTTTTTAATTCAAAGGAATACTGGGTCTTTCGAGCCCGCTTCCTTGAACCCCTTCGCCCTTAAAAGACAGGAATCGCACTTGCCGCAGGGTCGCCCTTTGGACCTGGGGTCGTAGCATGAATGGGTCAGGCCATAATTCACTTTCAACTTCAACCCGGCCTGGATGATCTGGGCTTTACTCATGCGAATAAGAGGCGTGTGGATCTTGAGCCGCCATTTCCCTTCCACGCCTTTCTTAGTGGCCAGCTTGGCGAGCTTTTCGAAAGCCCGAATGAACTCAGGCCGGCAATCCGGGTAGCCGCTGTAGTCCAGGGCGTTCACACCTATAAAGAGATGTTCCGCGCCCAAGACCTCTGCCCAAGCCAGGGCCAGGGAGAGGAAGACGGTGTTACGAGCGGGAACATAGGTCGAGGGGATACCGTGGCCCATGGCTTTCAAGCTTCGTTGCTTGGGAACCTTCATCTTGGAATCGGTCAGGGCCGAACCGCCGAAAGCGGTCAAGGGAACGTCGAGTTCCATATGCTTTTGGACCCGATAAGCTTTCGCCACTTTCCGCGCGGCTGCCAGTTCGGCCCGGTGCCGCTGACCGTAAGAGAGGGTCAGGGCGTAAAGTTCGAAACCTTGGGCCTTGGCCATGGCTAAACAGGTTGTTGAATCCAACCCGCCAGACACAAGTATTACAGCCTTCTTGTTACGCACACTTCCTCCCGTGATTGTCCGGACCAACCTGTAATTTTGAATTCTTAATTTTTAATTATGAATCCTGGTCATTTTTCGGTTTGAATTAAAACCGAAAAATTCCTTAATTCATAATTCGAGGCGCTATTTTCCCCGCGCCTCGTTTGGCCAAATGTATTTGTGCATCTGCAATTGCATCCGGACCGGCAAACGGTCTTGCGTGATCCACTCGGCAAGGTCCGCCGGCTTCAAATTCTCATGGGCAGCGGAAAAAAGCAGGGAGAACTTGCCCGCCAGTCCCTTTTCTTGGAGGACCTTCTTGGCATAGTCGTAATCTGTCCGGTCCGCGAGGACGAACTTGATCTCATCCTGGCTGGGAACGAGTTTACCCAGGTTGTCCCAAAGGTTCCGGCCTTCCTCTCCCGAACCAGGGCATTTGATGTCCATGATCTTCACCACGTCCCGGGGAACCCGGCCCAGGTCCACCGCCCCGCTGGTCTCCAAAAGGACCTTGTGACCCTTCTTCAATAAGGACTCCATGAGGGGATAGACCCCTTCCTGTTCCAGCGGTTCCCCGCCGGTCACTTCCACCAGTTTGACGCCGAAGGAATCCACCTTTTCGAGGACCTTCTCCAGCCCCCGGTCCTCGCCCTCGTAAAAGGCGTAGGCCGTGTCGCACCAAACGCACCGGAGCGAACAACCGGTCAGGCGCACGAAAACGCAGGGCAGTCCCGCGTAGGTGGACTCACCCTGGAGGGAGAGGTAAATCTCGTTGATCTTGAGGAGGGTTTGGGTATCGGTGGCCATAGGGGGGGTAGTTTAACCCAAGGAGGACCCTGGCAAAAGTGGTCCCTGCCCGAGGACCTCGATCCGAGGGCAAGCCTTGGGTATGCCGGGGCACGGGACGGAGGTTACGGAGTCCCAAACCGGCACCGGCACCTGGAAAGAAAACAAAAAAGCCACCCCCGAAGGGGCGGCTTGGTGAAACCCGACAACCTTACTTCGTCACGGTGACCCCGGTATAGGTCGAGACCGAGAAGGAGGAGCTGGGGGCAGCCCCCGTGACCGCGTAGGTCCTATCGATCAAGGTCGCGTTGGCGTAATAGGTACCCGGGCCTGGGTAAGCCCAAGAAGGGATGGTAAAGGGCGAGGTGGCGTTCGCGTAATAACCCGAGGAATCATAGGTATATCCGTAAGTACCGTTCATTACATAGAGGGAATCATTGGTGCCGTTGTAGTCCCAGCTCAAGGTCGAACCGTCCGGCGTCACGGCGATATTCCCGCCGGGAGCCATCGCAGAGGCCGTAACGGTGCCAAGGGAAGTGGTCAAGGATACGCTGTAAGTCTGCCCCGCCACATAAGCGCCCATGCTCGTCAACGACACCGGCAAGTTGTATTGCGCGAAACCTTGGTAGGTCCCCCCGTAGACCAAGGGAAAGGTTCCCCCGGGGCCCGACACGGTGCCCGAGGCCGTGGTCTCCGCGACCCCGTTCACCTGCAGCTGGACCGAGGCATAGGCGCTCGTGGGTCCGGTCTGCCAAACACCTCCATTGATATAGATCCCACTCGGATTGGGAGTAACGGTCGGAGTACCGGTGTGGTAAAAAGTCGGGACCCAGCTGACGGTTTGCGTGGCCATCGGGGTAGGATCGCTGGTGGGCGTATTGGTCCAGGTGTTGGTCGGGATAGGCGTGGGGTCGCTGGTGACAGCCGGGGTGATCGTCGGGCAAACCATGGTCACCGAGTCATTGCCGTAAATGGAGGCAATGGACCCACCGCTCCAAAGGATCGCGGCTTGGTTCGGCCGGACCTGGCATTGCTCACTCGCGGTGACATTGCTGTCCACCACCGAGAAGGTCACCGACGAGGAGGCGTTCAACCCGAACCCGTTCGGCCAGATCAAGGTGACTGCGTTGCCCCCGTAGCTGTAATTGGGTCCATTGGCCGTATCAGCGGGAGT
>CAZLND010000034.1:4870-14750 GCA_964560635.1 uncultured bacterium
TGACTGCGTTGCCCCCGTAGCTGTAATTGGGTCCATTGGCCGTATCAGCGGGAGTGGGACCGTTGCAGGTGAAGCCCGGATCGAAGGTGTCCACGACGGTGACGGGCCCAGGAGCGTACCAATCCAAACAATAAAGCCTGTAAGTGACCGGCATTCCCGAATCATAGCCCGACGGGGCCGAAACGAGGTATCTCACCACCGCGGCTGGCGTGGAAACCGGCGTATAAACGCTGGTGATCGTCGGGACCGGCGTAGGATCGCTGGTGGGAGTGTTGGTCCAGGTATTCGTGTAAGTCGAAGTGGCAGGCGGCGTGGCCGGCGTGGTGATGGACGGGACCGGGGTTGGATCACTGACCGGCGTGGGCGAACCCGTCAGGGTGTAAGTCGCCGTTGGATCGAAGGTGGCCCCCGTGGTCGCGGGCGGCGTCGCGACAGTGGCGGTGATGGACGGTACTGACGTATAAGTGATGGTCGGCGTGTTGGGGATGTAAGTGGGAATGACGGGTATCAACTTTTTTGAACAACCGACTGACAGGATCGAAGCGACCAGGGGAATGAAAGCGGCCAAAAAGATAATCGCCTTGCGGTTCATAGTGACTCCTTCAAATAAGATGAGACCCAACTTCATATGGACCCATCCGTAAGCAAGTTCGAAGCCAATTTTTGTAACTTCGTTTTAACTACCAGTAAACGGGTTAACCTTTTTGGTCTTACGCTCTATGGACGGGGGATGAGCGTAAAAAATCCAACGAAAGTCTTCCGACCTTGTTCTTTTTTGATCAAGAAGGGCCCCTCCGAACCACTGGCTTTGGGGTGACCACCCAACCCTCCACCCATCTCTTGGGCCCCCGACCTATCGACCTTGAAATTCCGTCCTATGAACCTATAGTTAAAGCGTGTTAGTCCTGCCCGGTTTTCCCCTCAAAATGATAGGTTTCCCCTTCCTTTTCAGGTGATTTCTAGTATGATGAACACCGTTTTCGGGCCATTTAGACCGAAATCGCAGTTAAATTTTGTTTAGTAGAAAGGTTGTCGCAGCATGGCACAAGGAACTGTTAAGTGGTTTAAGAACGAGAAGGGTTTTGGTTTCATTTCCCAAGACGGAGGCGAGGACGTATTTGTTCACTTCTCCGCGATTCAGTCGGATGGATTCAAGTCCCTGAACGAGGGTGATCGCGTCGAATTTGACGTCACCCAAGGCCAAAAGGGTTTGAAAGCCGAAAACGTCCGCAAAATATAGTTTTTGCGTCGTTCAAAAAGCCTCTGGGGGCAACCCCAGGGGCTTTTTTTATTTACGGCCCCTGCCCCGAAGCCTTCAAGCTGAGGGGCGCGCCTTGGGTGTGCCGGGGCAAGGGACTGAGTCAACGAAGTCCCAAACTAGACCCGGTACCTTATTTTGCTTGTTAAACTAAACTAAGCGGGAAGCCTCAATTTCGAGCGGGGAGTGGACATTGCAACCAAAAGCCGTCAAAGCGGGGGCGAATAGCCGAATATAATGGCTCTGGGCCTCCCTGGCCTATGTCTTTCTCCTGCTCTTGGTTTTCCACCAGGTGGTCCTCCACCCCCTCACCCAAGTCCTTTCCCTTTTTACCAGCGACCTGCCCCGACTTTTCTACCCCATCCGACTCTTCGCCTTGGAACAGATAAAAGCCGGGAACTACCTTCCCCTTTGGGACCCCCATGTTTATGGGGGAGCGCCTTTTTTCGGGAACTTCTCCTCCGCCCTGCTCTATCCCCTCAATCTCCTGTTCCTTTTCCTACCCATGCCCCTGGCCTTTAACGCTTTTTTCCTCCTTCATGAGTTGCTGGCGGGGCTTTCCATGTACTCTTGGGCTTCCTCTCGCAAGCTCCATCCCCTTTCCGCTTGGCTGGCCGGGATGCTTTATATGTTCTGCGGCGCTTTGTTCCTACATATCTACGCCGGCCATGTGACCCATTTGGCTACCATCGCCTGGGCGCCCTTGGTCTTCCTGGTTTTGGACAAGATCATGGAGACCCGCAAGACCGGATGGGTGCTGGCCGGCATCGCCATCGTCGCCCTCCAGATCACCGCGGGATTCCCCCAATATTTTTATATCTGCGGTTTGATGGCGGGCCTTTACGTCTTGTTCAACCTTTGGGGGAAAAAGGACTGGATGGGGACCGCGTTACAAGTCGCCCTGGTTTACGGAGGCGCCGTGGGACTGACG
This sequence comes from uncultured bacterium, assembly GCA_964560635.1. Classification (GTDB taxonomy): domain Bacteria; phylum Oederibacteriota; class Muellerivitia; order Muellerivitales; family Muellerivitaceae; genus CAZLND01. Next base: position 7,060 of record CAZLND010000034.1, read on the forward strand.
GCCATCCAATGGGGGGCTGGATGGGCCGCTTCCGGAGAATGCTTCCGAAGCCAGAAACTTTCGTATGATTTCGCGGGAAGCTATTCCCTTCCACCCGAAAACCTGCTCACCGCCGCTTTCCCGGACCTCTTCGAGAAATTCCAGGTCTTTCGTTACGGCCGTTCGGACATTTTCTGGGACACGAACCTATTCTTGGGAATGACCGCCTTGATCCTGATCGCGCTCGCGATGAAGGGCGCGCCTTCAACGGTAAGACGAGTTTCCCTGGGCGTGGCGGGCGCGGCGCTGGTCTTAGCCTTAGGGTTCTATACACCTCTCTTTCATCTGTTCTACGATCTCCTGCCCGGCTTGAGCCACTGAAGGGGAAGCTCGAAATTCAACTTGATGGTCTGTTTGTTCCTTATCCTTTTGGCCGCCTATGGGTTGGACCTTCTTATGCGCCAGAAACCCGAGGAGCGCCGAAAAACAATTCCGTGGCTGATGACTGTCGGTATCCTTCTATCGGCCCTGAGCCTCCTCAGGTCCCATTGGCCCGATGCCCTCCAAAAGCTAGCCGGTCTGACGGGGATGGGCCTTTACGAAGGGACCTGGACCCAGGCCCAAGACGGTTTGTTCTTGGACCTGCTGGCAGCCAACATCGCCTGCTACCTAGCGGTTCTTTTGCTCTGGTTGGTAAAGGACACTTGGCGGCTTGGTGGGGGCCTTTGCCTTTTAACGGGGTTGGAACTCTTCGCCTTTACCCAAACTCACCTGACTGGTTTCGATTGGCGGTCTTTAAAGGTCCAGGAAAAGGCGGTTTCGGATTTTTTGAAGAAAGACCCCACTGACTATCGTGTCATGACCAACATGGGGAACCGCGTGGAAGCGGCGGGCGGCTCCAACGTTTGGGGCTGCGACCCCTTCCTACCCTTACGCTATTTCCGCTTCATGGCCTATACGCAGAAGGAGGATGAGCGGCAATTCGAATGGAGGGTGGGCAACAGCGAGGCCTTCAATGTGGTTTCAAACCTGTTCCATTTGATACGGTGCAAATACGCGGTCATGGACTTGAACGACCAGCTGGAGGTAGCTCAATTCGCCGGCAAGGACCTGCCGAAGGTCTCACTGATGGGCCAATGGGAAAAGGCCTCGGGCCCGGAGGTGATCTTGCCGAAATTGGAGGACACCAAGTTCCCTTACCTGACCAAAGCCCTCGTGGAAGAGGACCTCGGTTTCCCTTCTTCCAGCCAGCCCATCAAGGGCCGGGCCCTCGCCACCGAGCTCTCGACGGATCAGATCGAGATCCTGGCCGACCTGGAAAGTCCGGCGCTTTTGGTCCTGGGAGAGAATTACACGGAAGGTTGGAAGGCCAAGGCCCTCCCTGACAGCGGCCAGAAGGACTACCGGGTCATACCCGCGGACTATATTCTGCGCGCCGTTCCCCTGGGAGCGGGGCGCCATCATTTCTTGCTCGAGTACCGCCCAACCGCTTACGTCGTGGGCCTTTGGATCTCGCTTCTCTCGATCTTCCTATACCTTTTGGCCTTTCGCCGCTGGACAGTGCTTTCGCGTCACCAGCCGTGACAAAGGGCCTGGGTTCGGCGGTAGTTGGCCATCGTGTCGATCTTCCCGTTCTCGGCCTCCACTTCCCTCTTGAAGCGGTCATAAAGAGGTAAAAGCAATTGGTCGATCCTTGAGCTGATGAGGGTCTTTCCCTGTTCCAAGTTGTAGACCTGCTGAGGGTGAGCCTTGGTAGGGATGTTCTTGGCCGCTTGGAGCGCCCGGAGCATCAGGGTCTTGTACTTGGCCAGGGTCCTCTGGTTGATGGCCACATGCTGATTCTCGTGTCCCAGGATGACGTTGTATTGACAGCTTCCCACCGGGTACTTGCTCGAAAGATAAACATCCATCTTGTCATACTGGAATATCACGTCCACCGACGAGGCCCAAATGCGGTAGGGACCAACATGGCCCCGTTGCATGGCCTGGAACTGATAGCTAGTCTTGAGTTCCTGCTCCGCCATGGTCAAGCCGGGATTGTGCATCATAGGTGAATGAAAATGATGGAACCAAAGGGACTCGATCTGGGGAGTCGTGAGGCTGTGGTTGTAACGGGGCTTTAGGGGAACGCTTTTGAAGTGGATGAACGAAGGAAGGCCTTTGGCTTGGGAAAAAGTGGACACCGCTAGGGTCACCAGAAAAAAAAACGATCCAAGGACCTTTTTCCGGTTTTCGCAGCTCTCCATGGTCACACCCATTTAAGGACACTATTCAGTCCGTAGTTCCCCATTAACCATTGGGCGGCCATGCCAAAGGGATCACCCAGGTCCAGCGCTTCCTCTCCCGCCGCTTTTTTCCGAATGACCGAGGCCAAATAACCGAACTGTCTTAAGGAAGGGTCCTCTTTGAAGAACCATTCCCAATCACCAACACGGCACTTGGTCTCTCCCAAATAGGTTCCCACCACCCCTATCCGGATGAAGGCGTCTTCTTCATTCTGGATCTCATCCAAAAGCAAGGGCAGGAACCGGTTAAGTCTTTTGATGGAATCCACCGTGAAATCCGGCCCTATTTCCCTGAGGTCCATGTCGGCGTTACGGACCATGCGGGAAATGATGCGTCCCGATTGGCCGGCTTCGACAGGCCCTTTGTTTTTCAAGCCCGGAAGTCGTTCCAAGACCTGACCCAAAAGGGCTTTCGCGGAGGTTCTTTGCTGGAGGCGGTTCCAATAGCGGAAGAACCCGAGGGAAGCCGCGACCACTCCCAACATGACACTGAGAACTTCGATAACACCAGCGGGGACCGCCGGGAAAAAAGCGGCGGGAAATTTGTTATTGAGGACGGGGACGAGGCCCAAAAGAGCGGTCAGGAGGAAATAGGGCCAAGAGGAATGAAGTTTGGTTTGGGTCAAGGGCTAAACCTTTCAAGGAAAAATCAATTTAACCACCAAGGGCACCAAGCGCACCAAGAAAGCAAAAGAAAATTATTTTTTTAGATTCAAAAAACAAATTTTTAATTCTTATTCTGCCGTCCTTGGTGAACTTGGTGCCCTTGGTGGTTCCAACCTTCTTTTGGTTTGATGAGTTAAAACTCGATACCTTCTTTCGAGGGCATTTTCTTATCGAAATAATGCTTTTCCTTGCGCATCTCGGTTACCAGGTCCGCCTTTTCCACCAACTCCGGCCAAACCTGATGGCCCGTGATGACCAGCTCACAACGCCGATCCCCGTTATAAAGAGCGATCAACTCCATGACCTCTTCCTTCGTCACTAGTTTGCACATGACCGCCGCCAAAAGTTCATCCAGTACCAAAAGGTCCAACCCGCCGCTCGTGATCAATTCCCTGGACTTCTGAAGACCAGCCTTGGCCTCTTGGAAATCCCCCTCCTCGTTCTTGAAGCGAAAAGCATCAGGTCCCAAGACCCGTTCTTTGCCGAAGGGGAACAACTGCAGATCGGGAAGAGTTCGGAGGATCTTGCGTTCGGAATAATGCTCGTTGACGCCATCGTAACCCTTGTCGAATTGGACAATGGCGGCTTTTTTACCGGCGCCAATAGCGCGGACAGCCAAGCCGACAGCCGAGGTCGTTTTACCTTTGCCATAGCCGTAATAGACGTGCAGGCGATTTTGCATGGGGGTAGTTTAGGGGATTACCAGAGGCACAACAAGGACCAGCATAGTGAACCACCAAGACACTAAGGCACCAAGAACAGCAAAAATTTATCTTTTTAAAAACTTAGAACCTTTGGCTTATCCAAAAAACAAAGGTTTGATTGGTGTCTTGGTGCCTTGGTGGTTCAATCGGGGTTTTATTTGGACTTTGGCTTTTTCTTACCGATCGCGCGGATGCCCTGCCGAAGATGGGGGTCGGCCAGCATGAAACGGATCCCGCATTGTTTTTTTTCGGACCACATGATCTTGCCGTAAACTTCCACGGACTGGTTCTTCTCGACTTGAAAATTCAATTTGACGATGGAATTTTCGGAAAAAGACTTCGGGGTCACTAGACTTAGGCCGCCTTCACTGATGTTGTGGGTCTTGCCCTTAAGGGAACGGGTTTCGACTTCGAGGATGTTGCCGGACTTGGAGGGGAGGACGGGATAGACTTGAACTGATTTTTGGAACTCAAATCGATTGAATTCCCGTTTTTCAGCAGGGCGACCCATGGAACTTCCTTTCGATTTCATACCGGTCCTAATAGAGCCAAGATGTCGAAAGACCATTTAAGCGGTTGATCGCTCGGGTTAAATGAGCAACCCGATACTGCACAAAATTTTACCGGGAAACACGGATTTAACAAGAAAATGCGGGGAATAAAGAACGAAAAAATTTTCAACTGTCAGAACACGAAAAGTCCGGAAGGGTTTCTGACAAAAATCATTAAAACCCTTTAGGAAAATCTTGGATTCTTTTGACGTCATTGCGAGGAGTGCCCCGCGTATAGCGGGGCGGTTACGACAAGCTTGCGGTATTTGGCCTTTGGCCAAACATGCTTGGCCCGAAGGACCAACGCACAACCTCAGTTTAAATAAGCGGTTTTTCCCAGGGAAAAACAAACATCTTTGAACCACCCATGAACTTGGGTTGCTTCGCTTCAAAGTTCGAAGCTCGCAATTACAGATTGGCTTAGAGGTCGTGGTATTCCTGCAGGGACTTCACCTTGATCTCCCTCTTCTTGAGGGCCTCAATGCCATTAGCCGCGGCCGCGCAAGCCGAGAGCGTGGTGATGCAAGGCACGTTATAAACCACCGCCGTGCGGCGGATCTGGAAGTCGTCCGACCGGGGGCCTTTGCCTGCCGGGGTGTTCATGATGAGCTGGATCCCCCCGTTCTTGATGAGGTCCACCACGTTGGGCCGCCCCTCGTGAACCTTACGGACCACCGTCACTTCCATCCCGTTGCTGGTCAAGGCCTGGGCCGTTCCCTGAGTGGCCACCAGCTTGAAGCCCATGTCGCTCATGCGCTTGGCGATGAAGATGACCGTGCGTTTGTCCTTGTTCTTGACCGACACGAAGACCGTACCCTGCAAGGGCAGTGAGGAATTGGCCGCCATCTGGCTTTTGGAGAAGGCCATGCCGAAATCATTGTCGATGCCCATCACTTCGCCGGTGGATTTCATCTCCGGCCCCAGTACGGTGTCCACGCCCGGGAACCGATTAAAGGGGAATACCGCTTCCTTGACCGCGATATGTTTGAGAAAAGAAACTTCTTTGAGTTTCAAACCGGCGATGGTCTTGCCACCCATCAGCCGGGCCGCCACCTTCGCCCAAGGTACGCCCGTGGCTTTCGAGACAAAGGGCACGGTACGGGACGCCCGGGGATTCACTTCGAGCACGTAGACCAGGTCGTTCTTGATGGCGTACTGCACATTCATCAAGCCTTTCACCTTCAAGGCCAGTGCCATCTCACGGGTGTATTTGCGGATGGTCGAGATCTGGTCCTCGCGCAGGGTATAAGGCGGGATGACGCAGGCTGAGTCGCCCGAATGGATGCCCGCTTCCTCGATATGTTCCATGATGCCGGCGATGAGCACGTCCTTACCGTCACAGACGCAATCCACGTCCACTTCCAACGCGTCTTCCAGGAAATGGTCCACCAAGATGGGCTTGTCCGGGGCCGCCTCGGCGGCCTTGGAGACGAACTCATCCAGCATCGATTCGTCATAGACGATCTCCATGGCTCGTCCGCCCAGCACATAGGAGGGCCGCACGACCACCGGGTAACCCACCTTGCGGGCCACCGGCTTGGCTTGTTTGACGTTCATGGCGATACCGTTGTCCGGCTGACGTATCTTGAGGCGCCGGAGCATGGCCCCAAAGAGCTTGCGGTCCTCGGCGATGTCGATGGATTCGGGCGAGGTACCGATGATGGGTGCCCCGGCTTTTTTGAGGGACACGGCCAGCTTCAGGGGCGTCTGCCCGCCGAACTGCACGATGACACCCTTCGGGTGTTCCCTATCCAATATGTTCATCACGTCTTCGAAGGTCAGCGGCTCGAAATAGAGCCGATTGGAGGTGTCATAGTCGGTCGAGACGGTCTCCGGGTTATTGTTCACCATAATGACCTCGAAGCCGTCGGCCTTGAGGGCGAAAGCCCCGTGTACGCAACAATAGTCGAACTCGATACCTTGGCCGATGCGATTGGGTCCGCCGCCCAGGATCATGATCTTGTTATTTTTGGTCGGGCGGGATTCGGTGTCTTGGCCCATCAAGGAAGAACGACCCAACTCATAAGTGGAATAGAGGTAAGGGGTAAAAGCCTCGAACTCGGCGGCACAGGTATCCACCATCTTGTAGACCGGCTTCACGCCCCGAACCTTGCGGTACTTGCGGATATCCAATTCTTTCACGTGGCAGAGGAAGGCCAACTGGGCGTCCGAATAGCCCCATGCCTTGGCCCGACGCAGTAGGTCTTCGGGCAATTTCCCCTTCAATTTGGCCCTTTTGGCGGTCGATTTTTCCAGTTCCCTTTCCAGCTCCACCAACTCCTTCAACTCGTTGAGGAACCAAGGGTCAATGGCCGTCAATTTATAGAGCTTGTCCACGTCATAGCCCTGCCAGAGAGCTTGGTGAACGAAGAAGTGCCGAATAGAGGTTGGCTTGCGGAGTTGGGCTTCCAGTAGGTCGCCGGGCAGGCGGGCCGGCTTGCGGGCCCCCGTCCTTTGCCAGCGGCCTTCCTTGAATTCCCTTCCGTCGGCGCCAAAACCGATGGTGCCGGTCTCCATGGACCGCAGGGCCTTTTGGTAGCTTTCCTTGAAGGTGCGACCAATAGCCATGGTCTCCCCCACGCTCTTCATGGAGGTATTGAGGATGTCCTCGGCGTCGGGGAACTTCTCGAAAGTGAAACGGGGGATCTTGGTGACCACGTAGTCGATGGAAGGCTCGAAGGCGGCCTTGGTATAGCGGGTGATGTCGTTGAAAAGCTCGTCCAGACTGTAGCCCACGGCCAGTTTGGCCGCGATCTTGGCGATAGGAAAGCCGGTGGCCTTGGAGGCCAGGGCCGAGGAACGGGAAACGCGAGGGTTCATCTCGATGACCACCATGCGGCCCGTCTTGGGGTCCAGGCCGAACTGGATGTTGGAACCGCCCGTATCAACGCCGATCTCTCGGATGCAGGCGATGGAAGCGTCCCGCATGCGCTGGTATTCCTTGTCGGTCAGGGTTTGGGCCGGGGCCACGGTGACCGAATCCCCCGTATGGATGCCCATGGGGTCCATGTTCTCGATGGAACAGATGATGACCACGTTGTCCTTGAGGTCTCGCATGACCTCCATTTCGAATTCTTTCCAACCCAGCACCGACTGTTCCACCAGGCATTGGTGGATGGGAGACAGGTCGAGACCCTTGGTCAGGATCTCCTCGAACTCTTGCCGGTTATAGGCGATGCCACCGCCGCTTCCACCCAAGGTGAAGGCGGGCCGGATGATGACGGGGTAGCCGTTGGTTTCGGCGAAGCCGATACCGGCTTCAAGGCTTTTCACGGTCAAGGAATCGGGAAGGTCGAGACCGATCTTGAGCATGGCTTCTTTGAACAGTTGACGGTCTTCGGCTTTCTTGATGGCGGCCAGATTGGCCCCGATGAGTTCCACTTTGAATTCGTTCAACACTCCGCTTTCGGCAAGGGCCACGGCGGTATTGAGGGCAGTTTGGCCGCCCAAGGTGGGAAGCAAAGCATCCGGACGTTCTTTCTCGATGATCTTGGCCACGACTTCGG
>CAZLND010000035.1:0-14721 GCA_964560635.1 uncultured bacterium
ACCATCCGGATACCACCCGGCCCCTCGATGATGATATCGGACAACTTTTTCTGGCCATTCAGGACGTTCAAAAGGGTGTATTGAGGCATGACCCCTAACATGACGTCCACATTGGCCAATCCCAGGTCAGCGTCGAACAAAAGGACTTTCTTTCCGCGATTGGCCATGGCCAAGGCGAAATTGACCGAGACATTGGTCTTCCCTACGCCGCCCTTGCCGCTGGTGAAGGCGATGACCCGGCAATCGCCTTGGGCCATGGGCTTTTCCAGGGCAACAGGGGCATTGAGCTTCCCCATCAACTGTCGAAGTCTCTCCGCCTGATCCTGCACGAGTCCTCCCTAACTTAAAAGCGCTCTGGTGATCCGTTCCGCCAACGAATGTACTTCCGGTATCTCCAGGTCATCCGGCACGTTCTGCCCGACCGAATAATAGGAAAGGGGGATCTGAAAATTATTCATCAAATTCAAGAAGGCGCCGTAAGACCGGGTCTCATCCAACTTGGTGAAGATCATCCGGTTGATGGGAACGGCGGAGCCGAACCTCTCGATGATGCGGATCATGTCGAAATATTTGGTGGTCGCCGAAAGGACCAAATGGATCTCGTCCGCCTGGCTTCGGGCGATGAAATGTTTGAGTTCGTCAAGTTGCTCATCGCTGGAAGGGCTCCGACCGGCCGTATCCACCAGCACCAAGTCGCAGTTTTTGTATTTGGTAAGGACGTTGACTATTTCATCGGCTGAATCGGCCACTTCCACCGGGATACCCATGATGCGTCCATAGGTCTTGAGCTGCTCCGTAGCCGCGATACGGTAAGTATCGGCCGTGACCATGGCCACTTTTTTGCGTTCGATCAAACTGAACCGGGCCGCCAGCTTGGCTAGCGTCGTGGTCTTTCCGACTCCCGTAGGACCCACGAAAGCGATGACTTTCTGGTAATTGGCGGCGGGGGTGGGCTGGGCAACCTTCATGGCGCCGGCGACAAAGCGGTTCACCCAGGCGAAAACCTCATCTGGTTTGTCCGGGTCGATCTTCTCCGTGATCATCCCTTTGATCATTTTTTGGCTCAGGAAATCCTCGACCTCTTGCTTCGATAATTTTTTCCGGATCTTCGCGAAACCATCCGAAAGAACCCCGCCCATTTCAGGCGAGATCATCTCCCGCAAAGCGCTCGCCACACTGGAAGTCTTCATTTCGTTCAATTCACGTTGGAGAGCCTTGACCTTGGCCCGAGCCGGATCCAGCGAACCAAGAGGAGCCACGGCAGCGACCGCGGGGGCGGCCACGAGTGTTGGTTTCACCATCGGGATTTCCACACGATCCACGACCGAAGGAGCGGATATGGCCGCATTTTTTCGCTTGGCCACGTCGTCCAGAAGATTGAGGTCCACGCCAGCCGTGATCTCGGCCATGGGTTTTCCGAAAAGTCCCAACACCCCGCCCTTACGGAATGTCTTGGTGTAAAGGATGACCGCCTCGGGCCCCAGGTCTTTTTTGACCTTCATGAGGGCTTCTTGGATGGTGGGGGCTTCGTACCGTTTGATCCTCATTCGCCCGCCTCGATCGTCCCCATGGACTGGATATCCGTCCGAGGCAGGAGTTCACTGAAGGACAAAACGGTCAAGTGAGGGATGAAACGCTCCACGATCTTCTTGAAATAGGGCCTGACATTGGGCGAACAGAGGACCAAGGGTTGACGGGAGGCGCCCGCCATCTTCTCGATCCCTGCCGAGAGGCTCTTGAACATCCTCTGGAGCAAGCGCGGATCCAAAGCGGTCACAGTCCCGCTTTCGGCGGCCTGCACCGAATCCATGATGGTCTTTTCGAACTTGGGGTCGAGGGTCAGGGCGTAGACTTTTCCATCGGCGGCTTGATGAAGCTTGGTAATGGAACGGGCCAATGATTTACGGGCGAATTCGGTCAAAAGCTGGACGTCCTTGGTCTCGCGCACGTGATCGGCCACCGATTCCAGGATACTTTCCAGGTCGCGGATCGGGATATGTTCCTTGAGGAGGTTTTGGAGGATCTTCTGTAGATCTCCCACCGAAAGTTGGCCCGGGACCAGCTCTTCGACCACCGCCGGGGTTTCCTTTTTGACGCCTTCCAGCAATTTGGCCACGCTTTGCCGGGTCAGGAACTCGAAGGCCTGGTTCCGGATGATCTCGGTCAAGTGGGTGGCGATGACAGTGGACGCGTCCACGACCGAGAAGCCGGCTTGCTCGGCCATGGCTTTTTCCTCGTCCGTGATCCAATAAGCGGTCAAATTGAAGGTGGGTTCTTTGGTTTCGATACCCTGGATCTTCGGCATATCCGCGCTGGTCGACATGGCCAAGAGATGCCCTGGCATGATCCGCCACCGGGAGACCTCGACGCCTTTGATCTTGATGAGGTACTCGGAGGGCTGGAGCTGCATATTGTCCCGGATACGGATGGGCGGGACCACCAACCCCAGGTCGCTGGCCATCTGCCGGCGAATACCGGTGATGCGTTCGAGCAAGTCGCCCCCCTGTGCTTCATCCACCAAGGGAATAAGGCTGTAGCCGATCTCCACTTCCAGGTGATCAACTTGTAGCAGGGAGGATACGTTCTCGGGCTCTTTCTTCTTATCGGACGGGGCTTGAGCTTTGACCTTTTCGGCATCTTCCAACGCCCGCTTCATGCCAGTCTGAAGGTAATAGGCGAGGCCACCCGTCAAAAGAGAAACAATGAAAAAGGGGATAAAGGCACTTCCCATGAAAACCGAGAAAACCATGAGGACCGCCGAAGCGATCCAAAGGGCTCTGGGCTGCGCAACGATCTGCTTGATCAGGTCCGTTCCTAAGTTACTGTCGGAAGCGGCGCGAGTGACCACGATACCAGTGGCGGTGGACAAAAGAAGGGCGGGGATCTGGGTGACAAGACCATCCCCGATGGTCAAAAGCGTATATCTTTGAAGTACTTCCGTCCAGCTTCCCAGACCCGCCTTATAAAAACCGATGGCAAAGCCGCCTAACACGTTGATGATGACGATGATGATGGCGGCGATGGCGTCCCCGCGAACGAACTTGCTGGCACCGTCCATGGCCCCGTAAAAATCCGCTTCCCGTTCCACTTCCTTGCGCCTTTTTCGGGCCTGGTCATCGGTGATGAGGCCGGAATTCAAGTCGGCGTCGATGGCCATCTGTTTTCCGGGCATGGCGTCCAACGTGAACCGGGCCGCCACCTCGGCCACGCGTTGGGCACCGTTGGTGATGACGACGAACTGGATAATGACCAAGATGAGGAATACGACAAAACCCACCACATAGTTCCCGCTGACCACGACATTACCCACGGCCTCGATGACCTTACCCGCGGCGTCTTGTCCCTCACTACCCCTCGAAAGGATGAGCCGGGTAGCCGAGACGTTCAAAGCCAGGCGAAAAAGGGTCGTGATCAGTAGCAAAGTCGGGAAAATGGAGAACTGGAGGGGTTCGAGGGTATACATAGTGACCAAAACGACTACGACGGCCATGGTGATGTTCAGAACGATCAGGACGTCTAACATGAAGGGCGGAAGGGGGATAAAAAGCATGAAAATGATCATGACTGCCGCGAAGGCCATGATCAAATCGCTGTTTTTTTGGATGGGGTTCACAGACGTTGCTTCCACGATTTCCCTTGGCCTTTCAAATAAGCTTGTCAGAGCGGATTAACATTGTAACGTCATTTTCGGCTTTTTCATTCATCCTTTTAGCTTTCTTTGGCCCCATTCGCCTCAAGCCAATGGGCGCACGGGAGCGGCCGCTAAACCCTTTTTATTCATGCGGTAAACGAAGGCTAAGACTTCGGCAACGGCCTCGAACAGGTCGGGGGAGATGGGGGCACCCACCGGGCATTGTTTCAGGAGCGCCCGGGCCAGCGGGGGGTTCTCCACAATGGGGATCCCGTTTTTCCTTGCCATGTCCTTGATACGTTCTGCGATCACCCTTTCCCCTTTGGCCAGGACCATAGGGGCCGACATCCCCTGTTTGTATTCCAGTGCGACGGCCACGTGAGTGGGGTTGGTGATGACCACATCGGCCCGAGGAATGGCCTCGAACATCCGGCGGCGGGCCATTTCCCTTTGGATCTGGCGGATACGGGCCTTGATCATCGGATCGCCTTCCATTTGGCGATACTCATCCCGGATCTCCTGCTTGGTCATCTTGAGATTCTCGTCGTATTCCCACCTCTGGTAGAAATAATCAAGGATCGCCAGCACGACCAAGGCCACGATGATGCGGGTCAGGATTTTCACGGTCAGGGTCCCAACGAACTTCAGGGGCTCCGCTCCTTGCATGTCCATGGCGGGGACCAAATGGGGCAATGCCTCTTTCACGCCGTAATAACCGATCCCGCCAACGATCGCCAACTTGAGCAAGGATTTGACGAATTCGATCATGGACCGGCGGGAAAAAAGTTTTTGGAACCCGGTCATGGGATTGATGTTGCTTAATTTCGGCACAAGCGGCTTCACGGTGAACAAGACCCCCACTTGGAGGTAATTGGCCATCAACCCCACGCACAAAATGGCCCCCAATACGGGAGCCAATATCTTAAAGGCCTGGACCATGTAAAAAATGGCGAAGGAATAGACATTCTCCATGGACAAACTGATGTTCATGTTCTGGTAAGAAAAGACCGCCAATTGGTTCATGGAGTCGACCATGTAGGGACCCGCGTAACGGAGGGTCAAAAGGGCGGCCAACAGCACCACGGCGGAGTTGACCTCCACCGAGCGGGCCACCTGCCCCTTTTCACGGGCTTCCTGTCGCTTTTTTGGCGTCGCTTTTTCGCTACGACCTGGATCGGCCAATCAACTCTCCTTTTACCTTTTAACGCATCGCGTTGATCAAGAAGGTCATGTCACTGGCCATTCCCTTGAACAGGCCAGTCAACACATAACCAAAAAAACTCATGGAGACCGCCGCCAGTATGAAGCCGATGGCCAAATTGAGCGGCATGCCCACGATGAAGACGTTCATTTGGGGGACCGTGCGGGCCACAACACCCAAGGCCATATTGGTGATGAAAAGGGCCCCGATCACGGGAGCCCCTACCCGGAAAGCGATGAAGAATATTTGGGCGAACAAATCCATCATCTTGGTGCCCAAGGGAACGGAGAAATGGGCTTGTCCCAGTTGGATCACCGAGAAACTCTCGACAACTCCCCGAAGGATCAGATGGTGTCCGTCGACCGCCAGCATGACCAGGAGGGCCACCAAGTAAAAATATTGCCCCATGACCGAGATCTGGGTGCTGGTGGTGGGATCGATGATATTGACCATTCCCAAGCCCATTTGAATATCCACGATCTGTCCCGCTAATTGGATCCCGGTAAGGATAAGCGTGGCTCCCAACCCGATGGAAAAACCTACGAGCAATTCGCGGATGACCGCCATGCTGAAGGGGACGCCCATCAAGGGGAGGGCCGCCGGTTTGTAAACGACAATGGGAAAGACCAGGAAAGTGATCAAAAGGATCCAAGAAGCCTTGACCGTGGCGTTGATGTTCTTGCTCGAGAAGAGGGGTGCCGTCAGGAAGATGCCCGTCATCCGCATGAAGATAAGGACGAAAGCCACGACCTCACTGGGGTTGAAATGGAAAGGATTATCAGGCATCGCGCCCTCACTTCACGTAATTGGGAAGATTGATCCACAAGTTGGAGGTGAAATTAAGGAGTACCAGCATCATCCATTTCCCGAAGATGAGGATCGCGAAAAAAATGGCGATGATCTTGGGAATGAAGGTCAGCGTCATCTCCTGGATCTGGGTCACGGCTTGGAATATGGAAATGGCCACACCGACGGCCAGGCCAAGCCCCAATATGGGGGCCGAGACCAAGAGAGTGACCCAAAGGGCCCGACTGGCCAAGTCGGCGACGAATTCAACGGTCATAGCGGTTCCCTTTCCCTGCTAAAAACTGACCGCGATGGACCTGACGATCAGGTTCCAACCGTCCACCATGATGAAGAGAAGTATCTTGAAAGGCAGCGATATGAGGACCGGCGGCAGCATGAGCATACCCATCGACATCAAGACCGACGCCGTGACCATGTCGATGATGAGGAAGGGGATGAAGATGATGAAGCCCATCTCAAAGGCCTTCTTCAATTCGCCAATGACAAAAGCGGGAATGAGCACCCAAGTCGAGATGTCCGCCGGCGTCCGCGGGCGGCTGGATTTGGACAAGGCCACGAACAGGGCCAAGTCCTTTTCCCGGACTTGTTTGAACATGAACATCCGGAGGGGATCTTCCGCCTTCTTGAGCGCTTCCCCGGTCCCCATCTTCCCCGCCAGATAAGGCGTCAGGGCTTCCTTGTCGATCCTTTGGAAAGTGGGCTGCATCGTGAAAAAAGTGAGGAAGAGGGCCAACCCGATCAGGACCTGGTTCGGCGGGATCTGCTGGGTACCCAAACCTTGCCTCAGGAAAGACAAGATGATGATGATGCGTGTAAAGGACGTGACCATGATGAGGATCGACGGGGCCAAGGAAAGGACGGTCAAGACCAGGAGGATCTGGATGCTCATCGCCACATCCTGGGGATTCTTGGCGGGGTCGACCCCGATATGGATGGTAGGCAATGGCACATCCGCCCCAAAGGCGCTAAAGATAGGCCCCAGGAAAAAGGCGAAAGATAGGATGGTCATCCAAAATTTTCGGCGGCTCATGATTTCTTTTCCGGGGAATTCAGCCCCTCGTTCTTTTTCCGGGTGATCTTCTTAAGTTTCTCCACATAACCCCCAACGACCTCACTGCTTTCCTGGACGATCCGCCGCGTCTCTTCCTCGGTGTCCTTTGCTTCTTGCCCGCCCAAAGCCTTATTGAATATTTTCGAAAAGCCCGGCTGGCTGACATTCTTGAGACTGGCGATCTCTTCCGGGTCGGAGATGACATCCAAACAGTTGATCTCATCCGACCCCACACCCACCACCAATACCCTTTTTCCCACCTCCACCAAGTGGATGGCCTTTCGCGGGCCTAAAAAAGTCGAGGTCAGGACCCGGATAGGTTTGTTCTCTTCCCCCAAATTACTCCAGGCCTTTTTCTCCCAAACGAATTTGAGGCCCCAAACCGTCAAGATGATGAGTCCGACCGTTAAGAGGAGAGCCCAAAATAAACTTAAGAGGGTCGATAAGACGCCGGGAGAGGAACTCGGTTTTTCTTCGGGAAGGGCCAAGGGTTGGGAGGCGGCCTTCACCTGGCCGTCTGTCCCCTGGCTTTGCTGGAACAGCTGGCTATTGTCGTCAATGGCCCATGCTCGGCCGGAGGGGGACATAAATAGACAAACCCCCAGAGCCAAAGCCAATAAAGCAAAGGGCTTCCAGGGGTTTCGGAGGGCAAAAAAGGTCATGGGCATATGATTCTTGCCGTTTTTTTCGACCCTTTTAAGCTTGAACAGCGGACAACCGTTCCTCGGGATTGATGATCTCGGTGATGCGGACGCCGAAATTCTCGTCGATCACGACCACTTCTCCCTTGGCGATCAACTTCTCGTTGACCAGGATGTCCACAGGCTCACCAGCCAGCTTGTCCAATTCCACCACCGACCCGGGCGCCAAGGCCAGGATCTCTTTCACCAACTTGGTGGTACGGCCAAGCTCGACCGTAAGCTTAAGTGGGACATCCATCAACAGACCGATGTTTCCACCGCTGGGCCTGGACGATCCCGAAAATTCGTTCTCAAATTGTTGCATAACCCTGCCTCCTGACTGCATTTGGGTGTTCGCGTTCGAAACACCGGTTTGAAAATTGCCGGTTGGCGCGCTGGCCGCCGGTTTCCCCTCGCCCGTGAGTCTTGAGGCCACGGCATCGGGGAGACAAAACAAAAAATCGCTCGATAAAAGATCCTGAACAGAAACATTGAACGAAAATAGTACCAGGGACTTTCCCAATTGGCTCAACCGGTTGGACGCGGCGCTCGCTTCCAATGAAACGGTTTCCATCACACCCCAGCTGGCTTTGGAGCCCACGCTTTTCTTCGCTTCACCAGCGCAAACATCCGCCAGCTGTTGGACTACTTCCCCATAGGCGGAAAAATGAAGTTCGGTCATTTGGGGAGGCGCGCTAGTGCCATCTTGGCCGATCAACAGATCACTGATGATGGAGGCGTCTTTTTCTTTCACCAAAAGGAGGCCGTTCCCATCCACGCCCCCGCCGCCCTTTAGAGTCGAGAAGGCATAAGACCCCTCCAACGACCCGGCGATCGAAGCGGGATCGGCGTTGGAAACATCGGCCAAAGCGGCCGTGACATCCTTGCCCAAAAGCGAGGTCAAGGTCTGGGCGATGCCCGGAGCCACACCTTCACCGAAAGATCTTAGTTTTTCCGTATCCGCCATCGTTTTATCCGATCAGCCTTGGTTTTCCCGCGAAACAATGCGGGTGATCTGGATCGCCTTCTTTTTCGAGGAAACGCCAGGACGCCCCTTCAACTTGATCAAGTTCTCGATCATCACGTCGATCTCGTTGTTCGGGCTCGTGTTCAATCGAATGACATCCCCCACCTTCAAACGCAGCATCTCCTGAACGGTGATCTGGGTCGATCCCACTTGGACCATGAAGGGAACGGTGGTCTCTTTCATGACTTTGGTCAGGCTCTCGACGGTTTCGGCCGTTGATTCTTTTTTACCGACGGTGAACCATTTCTGCGCCGATAGGTCACCGATGATGGGCTCCAGGACCACATACGGGATGCACATGGACATCTTGCCGGTCACCTCGTTGATCTTGATCTCGAACTCAATGGCGGCCGCGATCTCATTGGGGGCCACGACTTGGACGAATTGAGCGGTCGTTTCATAACCGACCAGCTTGGGTTGGAAGTGGCCGACCTTCAGCCATGCTTCCTGCAGGGTTTCCAAACCGCGGTTGACGATCTTCTCGATGACCGATTGCTCGATCAAGGTCAATTCCCTGGAGGCCGTGGGGGCTTTGCCAGGCCCGCCCAAGATACGGTCGATCAGGGTCAAGACCAACTCCGGGTTCATCTCAAGGAGGAACGAACCATCCAGGGGTTCCATTTTGAGGACGAAAATACAATCCGGCCGCGGAAGCGACATGGTGTATTCACGGAAAGGCAATTGGGTGACCGAAGTGACCTTGATCTCCGCTACTGTGCGAAGATAAGCGGCCACCGAAGCCGTGAACCCGCGGGAAAAGATCTCATGGAGCATTTCCAGGGTCCGCATGTGGTCTTTGGAGAACCGATTGGGCCTGTTGAAGTCGTAGGTCTTGATCTTTCGGCCTTGCTCATCCACCGTGACGCCAGCGTCAGGGGCAGCAGCGATAGCCGAGGACTCCGAGACACCGCCGCCACTGCTGGCCGCGCCCATATCCAATTCGGAAAGTAACGCGCTTACCTCGCCGTCGGATAATAGATCATCCATGGTCTTTCACCCCTTCCTGTCGTCTAATCGGATCAGTCAAAGTTATTGGATCGCAAAAGTGGTCAGGAACACGTTCGTGACCGTTCCGAATTTCAAAGATTCGTTGATCTTCAGCTGAAGTTCCCTGCGAAAGCGTTCCTTGCCTTCCGAAGTGGAAAGCTCAGCGGCTTTCCGGTCGTTCAGGAGGGTGTTGACCAGATCCTTGAATTGGGCTTCCCTCTCCTTGATCTCTTTATCCAGATCGATGTTGACCTTGCTGTATTCCAGCACCACTTGGCACCGGACATAGCGGGAAGCCTCTTCATCGGCCAAATTGACGATGAATTGCCCCAGGTCGTAGTTCTTCCCAGGCTCCGGCTTTTGCTCGATGACCTTCGCCTCTTCAGGCTTGGCCGCCGAACCCGTCTTCGTAAGGACCACCACCGACAGGCCGATAAGACCCAAAAGGGTCAAGAGACTCACGCACAACAGGAGGGTCAGTAACCCTCGTCCACCAGCATTTCCTTGATCTGCCATTTTCACCCCTCCTCTATTTTTTTAATTAATCCAGCTTATCGATGATTATGTCGACCCGGCGGTTGAGCCGTCGGTTCGCTTCACTGATGTTCGGGACCAAAGGACGGTATTCAGCTAAACCAGCGGCCGAAAACCGGCTCGGATCCAGACCTTTGTTCAGGGTGAAATACTTCACCACAGAAGTCGCCCTCAAAGCCGAAAGCTCCCAATTACTCGGAATCCTAGTTGTCGTCATGGCTAAGTCGTCCGTATTTCCCTCAACCTCGATCTTTCGATCAGGATAAGTTTGTATCACTTTCGCCACCTGATCCAGGGTCGCTTTCATCTCAGGCCGAATTTTGGTATCGCCAAGATCGAACAATACCTTGTCGGTTAGAAGACTAATGACCAAACCACGGGCTTCTTTACGGATACTGACCTTGTTAGCACCCAATTGTTGTTGCAATATCTTTTTGACCACTTGGACGTTCGGTGGCTTGTGCCCGCCCGGACCGCCTTCCTCAGGTTCTCCCGGTATGATCTTATAATGTACACCTTGGTTCGCCGCGGGAACCGGCATAACCGTTGTGCTACCGGGAATAGGCCCGAAAACGGCGCGGATCTGCGCCTTGATCTCTTCCACGACCACCTTGCTTTGGGTGGCGGTCGCGAAAAGAATGATAAAAGTGGCCAACAAAAGCGTGATCAGGTCGGCATAGGTCAAGAGCCAGCGCATCATACCGCCGGATTCCATTTCCAACCCCGCTTCGTGGCCTCCTTTTTTACGTTTTGGCATTACCGCTCTCCCGCAAATTCAATTCCCCAATAGGGGGTTGTGATCATCAACCGACTATTCCTCTTTTTCCTCGCCCTCGCCCTGACCCTTTTGAGCTTCCATGTCCATCTTCATCTTCGGGGGCAAGAAGGCTTTCAGCTTTTCTTCCACGATGCGGGGGTTGTCACCGGCTGAAATGGCCAGGATCCCTTCCAACATAACTTCACGCAACAAGACTTCCTGTTGGCTATTTTGCTTAAGCTTAAAAGAGATCGGCAAGAAAATAAGGTTAGCGAACGAGATCCCATATAACGTCGCGATGAAGGCCGTCGCGATAGCGGCCACCAGGGCCGTGGCATCCGCTTCACCCGAACCGAATGCGGCAAGAGCGTGGACGAGACCCACGACGGTCCCGATGATACCCAGGGTCGGGGCGAACCCACCCAAGGTCCCGAAGATGCTTTCCCCGACTTTGTGACGGGACTCTAAGAAGGCGATATCAGTTTCCATGATATTGCGGATCATTTCGATGTCCGTGCCGTCGACGACCAATTGAAGGCCTTTCTTCAAGAAAGGATCCTGGATTGACTCCGCTTCCTCTTCCAAGCCCAACAGACCTTCTCGGCGGGCCTTGGTGGCGAACCCGACCAATTGAGTGACGATCGCGGCCGGATCCAGCTCTTGCTTCTTGAAGGCCTTTTTGGTGACAGGCCAAAATTCTTTCATGGTGTCAAAAGGGAAGCTCATCATCGTGGCACCCGAAGTGCCCAAGAAGATGATGACAAAAGCCGCAAGCTGCATCAGTGCCCCAAGTGGGGTTCCGTCCAGCAAAGCCCCTCCCAAGACCCCGACGATCCCAAGGAAAAGTCCTAATACGGTTGCGATATCCACGATCTCACCTCCCCAATTTTTCGACTAAACCGGCGTTTGCAGCCAGTTTCGCCCTGTCACGCCGGACATAAGCGATCGACGTAATTTCATCCAAAAACTTTTGTTCCTCGCCCAAAACTTCCTGGGCATGGGTCCGCTTCTGCCTCTCCTTCAAATTCTCCAAAAGTTGCCGGGCCCTGGAAGCTTTCACGGCCGTCTGACGGCGCCGCTCGACTTCTTGACCCCATTCCTTTTCACGACGGCGGAATTCCTTCTCCCGCCTCAACAACCACTCTTTGAACTCACAATAGGCCATGACCTGGTCCGTGGTGAAGGCCTGTCCCTTCTCGAACTCACCGTACATCCCGAGGAAATCACTTTCCTCGCTCTGGTGCTCTTGGATCATTTTCTGGATCTCCAAGAGCTTCCCTTTGGCTTGCGCCAATTCACGGACGCGAACTTCCTCCACTTGCTTCCTCAGGCTCAAGACCTGTTCCAAACGAAATTGGAATCGCTTCGCCATCCGTTACCTCAATTGAGAAAGCTCTTCATTTTTTGCATCGTATCATTCCAAGAGGCGTTCTCTTCTCGCCCTTGTTTCAAGAAACTCTGCACCGAATCCAACTTCTGCAACGCCTGGTCCACCTTCGGGTTGGTACCCTTGACATAGGCCCCGATGGACACCAGGTCTTCAACGCTCTTATAAGTCGCCAACACGGATCGGATCTTCCCCGAAGCCTCCAACTGCTCCGGCCCAACGATATCCCGCATGACGCGGGAAACACTGTTCAAAACATCGATGGCAGGGTAGTGGTTCTGGGAAGCCAGTTCCCTGGATAAGACCACATGCCCATCCAAAATAGCCCGGCAGGAATCGGCCACCGGCTCATTCATGTCATCCGCCTCCACCAAAATGGTGTAAAGGCCCGTGATGCTTCCCTCATGCGCCGTCGTCCCAGCCCTTTCCAGAAGCTTGGGCAGCATCGCGAAAACCGAGGGCGTATAACCTTTCGTCGTGGGCGGCTCCCCGATCGCCAGCCCCACTTCCCTTTGCGCCATGGCAAAACGGGTGACCGAATCCATCATCAGCATGACCCGTTTGCCTTGGTCCCTGAAATACTCGGCCACGGCGGTCGCCACCAAGGCGGCCTGGATACGGATGAGCGAAGGCTGGTCGGAAGTGGCCACGATCACCACGCTCCGGGCTAACCCCTTCTCGCCCAAGTCCCGCTCCAAAAAGTCCCTGACTTCCCTTCCGCGCTCACCGATCAACCCGATCACATTGATGTCCGCTTCGGTGTTCCGAGCGATCATCCCGAGCAAAGTGCTCTTGCCCACTCCCGAACCCGAAAAGATACCCAACCTTTGCCCTTCACCCAGGGTCAAGAGCGAATCGATCGCCCTGACTCCCGTCGCCACGGGACTGGCGATCCGCCGCCGTTCCATGGCCGGAGGAGGTTCCCGGTGGATGGGATAGTTTTCTTTCATGGGCCCCAAGGGGCCTTTCCCATCGATGGGTTTCCCCATCGCGTTGATCACCCTGCCCAGCAGGGCATCACCCACACCCACCTTGAACGGCTCTCCCGTCCGGATAACCTCGCTACCAGGACCCAACCCCCTCATCTCACCCAAGGGCATCAGCAAAGCGTGATGTTGGCGGAAACCCACTACTTCGGCCAAGACCGAAGGGCCCGCTCCATCCGCCGGGGTTATCCAACAAGCTTCCCCCACCGACGCCGCCGGGCCGGACGATTCGATCACCAGGCCCACCACTTGTTCCACACGACCGTTCACACGACCCACCTCGAAACCATCGAGGCGCTTTTTCATATCATCCATCGGAGGGAGGATCTCGTTCAGCGTTGGATTCACCTTTTCATCCCCCTCACCCGCAAGGACAACTTAAAGCTTGTCCGAGCTCAAAGCCTCTTTCGCCTGCGAAACCAGCGTCGGCAGACGAACATCGACCGAACCAGCTTCGGTCTCAAGTAAACAACCGCCCTTTTCGATCCGCGCGTCCGGCACCAGTTCCAAATGACCCGCCCCGACCGAAAGCTTCAACTGGTCCTTTTGAAGTTCCACTTCCCTGAGATCCTCAGGATTCAAATGCAACTTCAAATGGACCCGGTCCTGCGCCTTGCTCAAGGCCTCGCGAGAGAACTCAACGACCATCTGAGAACCCCCATCCGCTTGCTTCTTGAGGCACTTGTAAAGAACATCCCCGACCAATTCGACCAAGAGAGGTTCCATGTCAGCCATGGTCTTTTTCCGCTCGGTCACGGCCCCCTCCACGAGGCCGCTCCATTTTTGGATCAGTTCCGAATAGGTCTTGAGACCCTCGGCTTTTCCACTTTCAAAACCTTCCCGGACACCCTTTTCCAAACCTTCTTTTAAGCCCTCATCCTTACCCGCCGCCTGGGCGGTTTCCCTTAAGTGCTGCACTTCCTTCTCAGAGTCTTCCTTGGCCTTGGCCAGGATGTCATTCGCTTCCCACCGGGCCTGTTCCACGATCTCAAAAGCGCTCTTACGAGCCCCTTGCTCAATGGCCTTTGCCGCTTCCTCAGCTTCCTGCTTGGCTTGCGCCATGATCTCTTCGGGCGTCGGCTCCGGCGGAGGAGGGGGCACTTCCTCAACCACTTCCGCCTCGGGGTTTTCCGGGAGGAAGATCGGCTGGAATTCCTCGGTCCCAAGGGTCGGCCGGGCCTCAACAAAGAGGGCCTGGGATCCCTTTTCGATCCTCTTTTTGATCTCCTCTTGCCAGGGCGCGTTGTCGATCAAATACCCTGGTTCCGATAATTGATAATCCCGATCCGAAAGAACCTCGCGGCTCATTGTTCCCTCACCTCTACGATTCTTTCGTTCTCAATGTCTCGTACAGCATCTTTAGACCGTGGCTTCTTCTTCGCCACCGCGGGAGACCACGATCTCACCCATTTCCTCCAACTGCCTGACGACGTTGATGATCTTTTGCTGGGCTTCTTCCGCGTGTTTCAAGCGGACTGGACCCATCACTTCCATGTCCTCTTGGATCATGGCTTTCGCGCGGCTGGACATGTTCTTGAGGATATGTTCTTTGACCTCTTCCTTGGCTCCCTTGAGGGCCAAAGCCAAGTCCTTGGCGTCGACCTCTCGAAGGATCTGTTGGATCGTCCGATTGTCCAGGGCCACTAGGTCGTCGAAGACGAACATGAGGCGCT
>CAZLND010000036.1:0-14640 GCA_964560635.1 uncultured bacterium
CTTGGCGTCTTGGCGTCTTGGCGCTGGCTTTTGGTTTTCATTTTGCCACCGCCCCTGCCGCCAGGATGGATTTCCAGATGAACTGACCGTCGTGGCTCCCCAGCATATCCTCACCCGAGCGGTCCGGATGGGGCATGAGGCCGAAGACATTGCGCTTTTCATTACAGATGCCGGCGATGTTATCCAAGGAGCCGTTAGGATTGGACTCGGCGGTCGCATTGCCCTTCACGTCGCAATAACGCACCACGATCTGGTGATTGTCCTTGAGCTTTTGAAACCCGGCAGGGTCGATGAAGTAATTCCCCTCCCCGTGGGCGATAGGGATCTTGAGGACCTGTCCTTTTTGGCAGGTGTTGGTGAAGGGGGTGTCGGTCTCTTCGACCTTGATGTAGACGCTTTGGCAGAGGAACTGGAGGCCCTTGTTGCGGATAAGGGCTCCCGGGAGAAGCCCGGCTTCACAAAGGATCTGGAAACCGTTACAGATACCGATGACCAAACCGCCCTTGGCGGCGAAATCGGCCACCGACTTCATGATCGGCGAGAATCGGGCGATGGCGCCTGTACGCAGGTAATCGCCGTAGGAAAAGCCGCCGGGAACCACTACACAATCGGGATTCTTGAGGTCCGTGTCTTTATGCCAGACCATCTCCACCGGTTGTCCCATGACTTCCCGGACCACATATTCGCAGTCGTGGTCGCAATTGGAACCTGGGAAAACCGGGATAGAAAACCTCATTTTTTCTCCATCGTGAAGCGATAAGCCTCGATATTGGGGTTGGCCAAAAGCTTGTCGCAGATCTCATTGGCCTGCTTCTTCACATCGGCCTCGGACAACCCACCTTCGAACTCCAATTCGGTGAATTTTCCCATCCGAACGCTTTGGACCGCCTTATAGCCCATTTGATTCAAGGCCCTTTGGACCGTGGCCCCTTGCGGATCCATGACCGAGGGTTTCAAAGTGACGTATACGCTCACATGCCAACTCATAACTCACTCCGTTCGCTAAGGTTCTAGGTCCTAGGTTCATGGCCCAAGCTAGCCCATGCCCCTTGCACCTTACCCCTGGTTTCTAAAGCACTCCCGCCCTTTTCAACACCAGATCCACATTTTTTAAGTGATAGGAAAGGTCGAAGCATTTTTCGATCTCTGCCCGGGTCAGCCGGGCCATAACGTCCTGGTCGTCATAAAGAAGCTTCTTGAAATCCAGCTCGTTTTTCCAGGCGTTCAAGGCGTTGCGTTGGACAATCGCATAGGCCTTTTCCCTCGTAAAACCTTTCCCCACCAAGGCCAAAAGCACCTGTTGGGAGGAAACCAGTCCATGGGTAAGGTTGATGTTGCGCTTCATGCGGGCCGGATAGACATTGAGCTTTTTCATGACCCCGATGAACTTGGCGAGCATGTAATGAAGAAGGATGCTGGCGTCCGGCAGGATGATGCGTTCAGCCGAGGAATGGGTGATATCCCGCTCATGCCAAAGAGCCACGTTCTCTTGGGCCGTAACCGCGTATCCCCGCATGACACGGGCCAAACCCGCCACCCTTTCAGCGGTCAGAGGATTGCGCTTGTGGGGCATGGCCGAGGAGCCCTTTTGGCCTTCGGCGAAGAACTCTTCCACCTCAAGGATCTCGGTGCGTTGCAGGTTCCTTATCTCGGTCCCGAACTTTTCCAATGAGGAGGCGATAACGGCCAGAACGGAAAGTAGATAAGCGTGACGGTCCCTTTGCAGGGTTTGGGTGGAGACCGGCGCGGGCTTGAGGCCCAGGGACTTGCAGACATATTGCTCGACCCGGGGATCGATATTGGCGAAGGTCCCAACGGCTCCCGAGATCATGCCCACCGAGATATGGTCCTTGGCCTGTTCCAGGCGTTCTACCTGACGGCCCATCTCATCGAACCACAAGGCCATCTTGAGCCCAAAGGTGACAGGTTCGGCATGCACCCCGTGGGTTCGGCCGATCATCATGGTATGACGGTGTTCCTTGGCCAAGGTCTTCAATACACCCCGAAGCTCCTTCAATTGCTCTAAAAGCAGTTCACAAGTGGCCTTCAATTGGATGGCTTGGGCCGTATCCACCACGTCGGTGGAAGTGAGCCCCA
The DNA here is from genome assembly GCA_964560635.1 of uncultured bacterium. Classification (GTDB taxonomy): domain Bacteria; phylum Oederibacteriota; class Muellerivitia; order Muellerivitales; family Muellerivitaceae; genus CAZLND01. Next base: position 2,098 of record CAZLND010000036.1, read on the forward strand.
AATGGATGAAACGGGAGGAGGGCCCCACATTCTCGGCGACGGAGGTCAGGAAGGAAATAAGGTCGTGGTTGGTCTTTTCCTCGATGGCTTCGATACGTTTGAGGGAGAATTTAGCCTTTTTCTTGATGACCGCCATATCTTTTTGGGGGATGCGTCCCAAGCGGGTCCAGGCTTCGCAGGCGGCAACCTCCACCTTGAGCCAGGAATCGTACTTGGCCTGTTCAGACCAGACGGAGCCCATCTGCGGCAAGGTGTAGCGCGGTATCAAGAAAACCCCCCAAAGAAAAAATGAATTCCCGCCGGTTTTGTCCTACAAAACCGGAAAATAAAACCCGTCTAAAATATAGGGCAGTGGGGCGATGAAAGGAAAAGAAGAGATGAACGGGCACAGTATAAAAGACTTTGGCCGTTCCACCAACAAAAAACCAGGAGGCAAGTCAGCCGATCAGACGACCCGTACTTCCCTGACCTCGGGGACCTGCTCGCGTATCACTTTTGACAACCCTTCCCGCAACGCCATCATGGGGCCGGTGCAATCGGCGCAAATGCCCATCAGATGGACCTTTATCACGCCGTCCGGTTCCACCGATACCAGTTCGATGTCACCGCCGTCGGCCTTGAGCATGGGGCGCAGCTCGGCCAGGACCTTCTCGATCTTTTCCCGCGCGGGGTCTGAAGGCGCGCTCATATCTTGAAATCCTCTTCCGCTCCCCTATTCCAAAGCGCGCTGAATTCGTTCAAGCAACGGAGCGCTTCTTCCGAAACACTAACCGTAGAACCTCCTAACCCGCAAGAGGTGGAAAAAATGGAACGGCCCTTCAAGTCCTCCGGCCGCAAACCCTTTTTGACCAGGTCATGGAATAGGTCCACCCAACGATGGAAGATCTGGGCCGGGTCGGGGAAATGACCCTGGTCCATGGAGGTAGGCACCATTCCCCATGCCAATATCCCGCCCTTCCTAAGGAAGGCATCGAAACCCTTTGCCGACTCCAGGACCTGCGGCAGGTACCGGTACGCGTCGAAATGGAATATTTCCGCCGGGCTATCGAACACCCAATCCCAAGGCCCCGGCGCGCAACTGTGGATACCGGTCAAGACCCCCTCTTCCTGGAGGGGTTCCAGTAAGCCCGAGAACCAGCCTTGAATGTCCTTCCATTCCAAACCGTAATTCCCCGGCTGAAGATCCGGGCCCACTCCTGGTTCATCCAGGAAAAAAACAACAGGCTTCCCCATGCGGGAAAGTTCCCGGGTTTGCCAACGAGCGCTCATCAAGAGATATTCCATCAAGATCTCCATGCCTCCTCGGGAAGACAAGAGCGGCTTGCCAGACTCGTCCTGGATCAAGCGCCCAAGGGTGACGGGTCCCGCGAGCTGGCCCTTAACAGCCGACGCTTGCGATGAACCGGGCCGGCCCGCCTCCTTGAGAAATGCGGAGAATCCAGCCGCTTCTTCCGGTTTCAATGCGGCCCTTTCCAAACGACCCGCTTGGTTCTCTTCTTTCAATTGCTCCAGGACCTCTGGAAAGTCGATGGGAGCCAGGGTCCAAACCGCCTGCTCAGGCGTGGGCCAAGATATCCCCGGGAGGCCGGAAAGTCCTTGGACCGACATCTTTTCCTTTGGGGATTTAAGGGGCAACTGGGGCCAGGCGGGGATATCCGGAAAAGCCATGAGCTGGGTCCTCACCGCCGCCGCCGGGTCGATGGAAGATAGGGAGCCCACGGCCATTCGGGACCCTTCTTTTATTCCGTCCATGCCGATCTTCCCATGTGTCTTTTGGCGAATATCAATCGGTCCATGACTCATCTTTCCAAGGCCATTCGGAAAAGTGGGCGAAATGATGTTTAGCCGTCAGGTCCAAATGAAGGGGCGTCACGGAAATGAACCCGGCCTTCACCCGGGCCACGTCCGAATCCGGATGTTCCAACTCGGGTTCACTGGGGCTCTGAAGGACATAATTTAAATGTCCTTCCAATTCCGAATGTGGTTCCAGGTCATCGATATGGCGGAACTGCCCTTGGTGGGTCAGGGCGACCCCCTTGATCTGATTTGCCTTCAAAGGCGGGACATTCACGTTCAAAAGGATCCCCGGAGCCAATCCTTTCTTTTGAGCCCAACCGGCTAGCTTCTTGCCGAATTGGGCGCTGGCGGAGAAATCCCTAAAATCATGACTGGTCAAGGAAAGAGCGATAGCCGGAACACCCAAGACCACGGCTTCCGCGGCCGCCGCGACCGTCCCCGAATAAAGAATAAGGGTTCCGTAATTGGCGCCCTGGTTGATACCTGAAATGACCAAGTCGGGTTTCCAAGGAAGCAGTTTGAGGACGGCTGACCGGACACAATCCGCCGGGGTGCTAAAGACACGGAAAGCATAGGCGGCTCCCGGCCAATCCAATCGTTCGGCACGGAAGGGTTTATTGAGGGAAATGGAATGGCCGGTGGCGCTGGCCTGGTGGGCAGGAGCCGAGATGGCCACTTCTCCCAGGGGCCGGACAGCCTCGAAAAGGGCCCTGATTCCGGGAGAGTCGATGCCATCGTCGTTGGTCAGGAGGATTTTCATGAAAACAGGTCCAAGGAACTAGGTTCAGGGTGCCAGTTTAAGCCTTCAACTAACACCTAGCAACTGGCACCTAGGACCTGCCGTTAGAAGAGGTCGCCCAAGTTGAAGTGAAGAACGCCACCCGGAGGGGCGGCGGCGACAGGGAGGTCGGAAGCGATAGGCCATCCATAATCCAACCGGACAGCCATGATGGTCCCCGGGATGGTCAAGCGTAGACCCAAGCCCGCGCCGAATTGTAGGTGGTTCTCCCCCGTGTTCCAAATGCTGGTCCAACCGTCCCCCATATCGAAGAAAAGGACTCCCCGCAAGGGCCCGGCGATCTCGTGCTTTAATTCCGTATTGGAAACGAAGAGGGCGTTCCCGCCTTGGAGCGGGCCCACACTGCGCTCGTTGTAACCACGGATGGTATCCGTGCCGCCCGCGAAGAATTTCTCATAGAGCGGGATGTCCGTATAGGCCTTCCCCGGGAAGGAATAACCCTGCCCCACACCCAACCGCACATGTTCCCCGAACACGAACCCGGCGGGCAAGGGAATGAAATGGCTCGTATCCTCGATGGCCTTGATGAAGTTGTTGTCAAATTGCAACGGTCCACCCGCGAACTCGATGGAAAGTTGATGTTTCCACCCCGTCGTCGGTTCGAAGTAATTGTCCCGGCTGTCATAAACGATCCTGGGCGTGAAACTGCTGGTAGTGGAATTGGTGGCTTGGATGAACTGAGGGGTCCCAATGGTGGTGTAATAGGAATCCACGTTCGAGATCTGGACGTTTTGAAGGGAATAAGCCCCGAATACGCTCCAGTAGCGGCTCAAGCGCCGCCCAATGCTGATGGATCCACCGATCTGGGACTGGGTGTAAAAGTTGGTCGTGTTGTCGCTAGTGTTCGGGACCGAGGAAAGGAATACGCGGGTCGAATCGAACAAATTGACCCCCAAGGATGTCCGGGTGTTGAAAAGCCAGGGTTCGGTGAATCCGATGTTGATGCTTTGATAAAGACCGAACTCCAGGTCCAGGGTCACATGCTGGCCCTTCCCGAAAAGATTGGCCTCTTCCAATTTAACGTTACCCACCAGGCCCTGCACCGAACTATATCCACCGCCCACGCTGATGGAACCCGTCCGTCTTTCCTTGATCCTGAAGACCAAGACTTCCTTGCCGGGCACATCCCCGGGTTCGACCTCAGGATTGACGTCCTCGAAATATCCCAAGTTGTAAAGGTTCTGGGCCGAGGAACGGATCTTGGAGGCCTCGAACTTGTCCCCCGCGTGGATGTCCAGTTCCCGGCGGATAACATAATCACGGGTCTTGTAGTTGCCCACGATCTTCACGTCTTGCACGAAGGCCACCTGGCCTTCGATGACTTGGAAGGAAATATCCGCCTTTTTCAGGTCCTCGTCGTAGTCCGTAGCGGGATTGAGGCTGGAATAGATATAACCCTTATCGGCATAAAGGCTCTTCATCCTACGTAAGCCGTCGTCCATGTCCTTTTTGCGAAGGATGTCGCCTTTCTTCAAGCCCAAAGCCTTGGAAAGGTCCTCATCATCGAACTGGACATTTCCCTTGAAGGAAATTTTTCCCGTGGTGAATTGCTGCCCTTCCTTCACGGTCATGGTGATGAATACCTTTTTCCGGGTGTCATCGAGGGACTCTTGATGTTCCAAGACCACGGCCCGTAAGTAACCCTCATTATGGTAGAAATCCTCGACGGCCTTCATGTCGTCGGCCAAGCTGTCGGGTTTGTACTTCTCACCCTTGCGGTTGTCCTTCAACTGGTCCGCCACCTTCTTAGCGCTGAAAGCCTGGGCGCCGATGACCGTGACACCCCCGACCTTGATCTTGTTCCCCTCGGCGACATTGATGCTCACATCCACCACATTCTTGGCGGGATCGAGCTTGCCTTCCCCGGTGACCTCAACGTAGGAATAACCCTCGTCGTGGTATTTTTTGCGGATGCCTTCCAGGTCCTCATTCAGCTTGGCCTGGTCGAAGGCCACCTTGGAGGCGGTCTTCATATCCTCTTCCAGCTTTTTGGCGTCCCACTTCTTGTTACCCTTGAAAAGGATCTCGCCTACCAGGGGGCGCTCCTCCACCTTGAAAGTCAACACCACCAGGCCGGGCTTGGTAGCCGGCTCAGCGTCCACCTTAACATCCTTGAAATTACCCATGGAAAAAAGACTGTGGATGTCCTCTTGGACCCGGCGAAGGGAGAAGACATCCCCTTCCTTCTCTTGGATATGGCCGTAAATGAGGATGGCGGCGACGTTCTTGTTTCCCTCCACCTTGACAGCGGCGATCTTGGGATTATACGCGTCGTCCGGGGTCGCCGCGTAAAGCGCGGACAGACCAAAGGACAAGGCAAAGGCCACTAAAAGCGCGGCTTTGGCTTTGAATAGGTTCGTAAGAAGGGTTTGGATCACGCGAAAAATTCCTCCACTAAGTTCGAGCTGACAATTGCCCCATTTGGACGTTCCAGGGCCACCGAAAGACGCGCATTCTAGCATGGTAAAACGAAAATCAGCAACGACTTAAGGGGTCTAATTGGACCTTTTGAAGGAAAAAAACGACCGGTCAGGAGGTGGATTCAGGGAAGGTTCACTTGCGGTTCAATTCTCGTCCGTCTCCGTATCGATGGGCATGATCTTTTGCTCACCCACATCCTCATTGCCATTGGCGTCCTTGACCAAAATTTGGACGATATATTCCTGGTCCGGCTTCAGGTTCTCAATGACCATCTGATGGTCGTAGGCGTAATCGATCTTCTCTTTCTGGAATTGCACCACTTGTCTTTCCGAGTTGAAGACCCGAACCTCGCTTTTGGCGTATTTTTCGGTCTCCCAGATCAACTCATATTTCCCGACGCCGGACGGCAAAATATCGAACCGGCGGATATGGGGCTTGGTGGTATCGCCCTTGATGGGATGAGGTTGTTCGGGAAGATCGGCCTTCAAACCAAAACCGATCTTGGTCTCTTCCTGACCGCTGTCGTTGACGCCCGTGCTCAGGCTGGCGGTCCATTTATTGTCGAACTTGTAGTCCACCTCGGCGCTCGGCTGGGCGACGACGCTGCCCGTTCCCTGGTCTTTTCCCAAGCCAAAACCCGTCCGCAATGACAATTTGCGGTTGATGGGTTTGACGAATTCCACTTTTCCCAGCGTGGTCTTCTGTCCGGTGATGGAATTGCTCAAAGCGTCGGTAGGACCCACACCCGTTGTCGGGGCCGAGCTATCGGAGGACCCCCCCGGCAGCGCATTCATCACCACATTCACGTCCCCGCCCACAAGATTATTAACGAAGGGCCGGATGCTCCGGGACGCTTCCTGGGAAACGACGAGATTGAGGGCATCAATGGCGGAGCTGCCCAAAGCTCCAACCCCGTTCTGTTGGCTGTAAATGGTCTGTAACTGCTGGCTCGTATACTGCTGGCCATTGGTATATCCCGTCAGGTCGCGGTTGAACATCACGTAGGACAAAAGGATCTTTTGGTGGATGTCCTTGTCCAGGGGGTCGAACTTCGGGCTGGAATCCATGGTGAAATCGATCCTGCCAAAAGTGCCCTTGAAATCCACCCAGATATCCACGTCTGTTTTCCGCACTCCCCCGGCGGAAATGACATCCACGTTCACCAACCGGTGGGTCGCGTGTCCTTGCATGGATGGCGGTTTACCCTTGGGTATCCTCAAGGTCGCCTGTTGAAGGTCGAATTGACTCCCTAAGTAACGCATCCAACCGCGGCTGGAACCGGCCGTCCCGAAGCATTTGATACCCGCCTCGTCCGGTGTCCGGTCCGCGTCCTTCCCAACAAGCGTGATCTGGTCCCCGGGATCCACCTGCAATTCCAGGTAACAGGATTCAAAATCATTGGAGTACCAAGTGTTCTTTCCCGCGACCAGGTTCAGATTGAACACCACGCTGGCCAACTCGCGGAACTCAACTTTTTCCCCGTTATCTTCCTCTTCGATCACAGGTGGAAAGGTGTAATGCCCTGTTTCAAGCAAAGCCGTTCCCTTGACATGAGGCTCGGTCAGCGGGCCATAGACGAGCAAGGGATCGTCGGGGGTCTGACCGTAGAACTTGACCTCACCCCATTCGTTCTTCCGCATGATGTCGGGGACATGAAGGAACACACCGTGGTCCCCGACGGTCCTGACCCGGAAATCCAAATATTGGGGGATGAAGTTCACTAGGACGATCTTGCTGTCCTCGACCGGAGGCGTGGAAAGGAAAACCCTTCCCTGCCCAATACGTCCGTTCAGGTCCTCTACCGCCAGGCGGTTATTGCGGACCTTGATCCTCCCGCTGATGTCGGCTATCTCACGCGCGACATTGCTGGGCACCAACCGGCATTTTTGAAGACCCAGGTCCATGGTCAAAACAGGGTCGTCCAAAGTCCCGGTCACGCGGGCGGAAAAGTCCATATCTCCCGTAGCCTCTTTGGCGATCCCGGCCAAAAGGATCAAGCCGAAATCCCCTTTGTCCATCTGGGCCGTGATGTCCATTTCCTTATCTTTGATCTTGGCCCAACCCTCCGAGGTGAAAGCAATGGGCATCTTGCCTTGGAGAGTGAAAGAAAAGGCTCCATCCTTTTTCCGGCTCAGGACGATGGGATTCTCCTCCGTTCCCAAGAACAGGGTGTTATCCCTTGACCTCAATTCCCCGTCCAAGAGGTCGAACTGAAGTTCGCCCACCGTACCCCCTCCGATCGAGAAGGAAGTCGTGAGAATGGGGGCACTTAACGGACCATCGAGGATCAAATGATAGTGACCCGTGCCTTTCAAAGGGAACTTGGGCAGGACCCATTTCCCCACTTCCTCGATAGGGATATTCTCGGCGTCCGAGGTCAAATGACTTTCACCCTTGAGGTCCAGTATCCCGTCCACGGAAAAGGACCCGGCGGAATGTTCCAGATGCAGGTTATTGAAGATGACTTTCTGGTCCTGGGAAAAATCCACACGGCCCACCAATTGGGCCCCCTCATCGGCCCGCGGGCGGAAATCCAGGACCTTATGACCATAGGCCAGCGAAAGGGCGAAGGGCTTGGGGTTTTTCTGTCCATGGCCCGACTCGAGCACCGACAAGACCCCGTCGAAAGTGGGGCGGCCTTCCTTATCCTGCATGGTCCACTTCCCGTTCAGTTGGATGTGACTGGTGAAATTGAAGACGTTCGCGACGGATATATCCTTGGTGGACCCCGCCAAGTCGAGCGCCAAAAGGGTGGCATCATCCGGATCCAGATGGAACCCTCCCTTTTCCAGATCGACCTGACCCTTCTGGAGGGTGATGTAATTACGCTGACCCTTGTTCAGGTCCTGGACCAGGTTCCCCTTTTTATCCGCGTAAGAGAATAAGAAGTGGAGCTCACCGGCGGGGATGATGTTGTTATCGAAACGGAGATTTTCAGCTTTATTGAGGTCGAAACGAAAGACCGGGGCGGACAAGGTACCGGAAAGGGCCACATTCCCATCCAACTGACCCACGATCTTATGGACTCCCTTATCGAATCCCAGCAAAGTGAATAAGTTGATGAGCCGTTCGTTCTCCATCGGACCGTTGATGGTGATCACGCTGTTCGGATCCCAAAAGGCCCGGTTGGAAACCAAACTTCCCGAAAGCTTGTAATGGGCCTGGTCCCGGACCAAGGAAAAACTGGGAAATATCTTCGACTTCTCCCCCTCAAAAGCCAGCTCCACTCGGTCAAAGTCATAACCGGGGATCGAACCGTTCACCACTACGAAGCTTCCCTTCATGGGAAGTTTTTCAAGAGGACCCTTTTTCAGCACCAAGTCCCCGGAAAGCGTCCCCGACACCTTGAAATCCCGCGGAAGGAACTGCGTGATCTCCGGCGCCTCCGCGAGGGCGACCGGGCCGATCTTGAGATAAGCTTGCAAGGTCAAAGGCGAGACGGAAAGGTCGATGGTCGAGGCCCCGGAGATGTTCTTCCCCACCTTCATCTTGCCCTTGATAACGGAATCCACACTGGTGACGTTCATGGAGAAGTCATTGAACTTATAGGTCTTCCCGGTCAGGTCTTTCACGGCCAGGTCCGGCGCCGAGAGGGTCCCGCTCCAATCCTTGAACAAGAGGTCCTTGGTTTGGCCTGTCAGGGAAAGGTCCGCCGAAAGATAAGGGCCTTGCGCCAATTGGAATTCATGGGCCAGGATCTTGAGGTTCACCGTTCCCGCCCCGGGCCGAGTGTCCCAGGCCCCGGTGACGGAAAGAGACCTTTCCCCTTGGACAGCCCTCAATTTTTTGACCAACAAGCGGTCCTTGTCCAGGCTCAAGGTCCCCTCGACCCGGTCCTCGGACCAATCCGCGATCTTGAGGGATTCGATGGAACCATCACCCTCCGTCAGGGGATTCTTGCCCGAACCCGCCACATGGATCTTTCCCGTAAAAGAACCCGAAAAGGGCTGGGGTGGATTATTCCATTGGCCGATGGAGGCTATGTCCTGGATGGGAAACTGATGGGCCGTGGCTTTGAAATCATTTTGGGCCTCAGGGGAAAGGGCGATGGGGCCCGAGCCCGAAAGCCTTTCGCCGATGGCAAGCTTCTGGAAGTTCAGTTCCCTTCCATCCACGACAAAGGCGACATCAAAAGGCTGTGGTTCCAAACCACCCAACCGAACACTGGGAGAGGAGAGTTGGACCGAGGCTTTGGGATCGCTGCCGGTCCCGCCGACTTGGGCGCGAAGGCTTACCTTTCCCGTGAAATCCGGGAACTGGTCATTGAAGAAAGGAAGCTCCTCCAAGGCGATAGCTTCCCCCGAAACCTGGATATCGATGGGCTTGTCCCCCGACTTGGGCCAGGTCCCTTTGCCTGAAAGCTTCCGGGCTTTTTTCCCCACGACCAACGAAAGCTTTTGGAGTTCCAATCTGTCCGACTTGTTGAGCATCTCCGCTTCCAATTTGGCCTTGTCATTGATGGAAACGCTAAGCTCCAGCCTCTGGTCCTTGAACTCAGCGCTGTTATTGATGGAATAATGCACCACCTCATGACGAAGGGTGCGGGTCAAGTCCATGCGGCCCTTGGCTATTACAAAGGGTTTGGCCACGGTCCCGCTGACCTGCAGTTCTTGATTGGCCTTGCCTTCCGTTCCCGACCAGCCCAACGCGGAGGCCGCTTGCTTCGCGTCCAAGTCCGTCAAGAAGGCTTTCAAGGAGACCGGCGCGTCCAACCCTCCCGTAAGAACCGTAGAACCGCTGGCCGAAAATTGGCCGCTATAGAGTTTCCCCTTGGCTTCCACCAAGCTGAGCACCCCCTTGGCGTAATTCGCGCTGACGACCAGGGAGTCCATCTGCCAATTCCCAACGTGGGATATCCCCAGTTCGGCCAGGCCGTTGATGACGGGATCTTTCAAGGGGCCGGTCGCGGTCAGGGTGGCCGTCCCACGTCCATCCACTTTCCAATTTTTGGTCTTCAACAGCTCATTGAATACGTCCGCCAATGCCAGGTTCGTGGTGCGGGTCTCCACCGAGAGCGGCCGGTCGTCCAAGGGGATCGTTCCGGAGGCGTTCCATGGAGTATCCCCGGTCTGGAAGCGGATTCCGTTGGGGACCTTGATCTCGTTAGGGCGGATGAAGGCCCGACCGTTGATCTTGGAGAAGACGATGCCCAGGGGTTTTGGCGATTGGAGGGTGGCGTCCTCCAAATTGGCGACGGCGTCGAAGTAAAGCTGGCCAGGTTTGAAGACGAGCGGCATGCGCTCCACATCAATGGTGCCCCCCTGCACTTCCCATCCCGCCAATTCTTTGAAGACCGAATTGACGGTGACGAGGGGCCAGTGATCCAGGAACAGAACGCCCCGGGCCTTTTGCTCATCCAAACGAAGGCTTCCGTTGAATTTCAACGAACCCTTGGCTCCCGCGCCCGAGGGGCGGGCGTAAAGCTGAAGTCCCCAAACCGTGCCGTTCCCGCTGGAAGCGTCGAAGTTGAGCCCATTCAGGACTTCCTTGGGGGTGGCCCCTTCTTGCACCGAAAAGGAACCACCGCTAATGGTCAAACGGGGAACAGGAATAAAGGGGATGATGGCGGGAATTTGAGGTGTCGAGGGGATCGCGACCGGTGTGGCCCCGGCGGGAACCACCATGGCTTTTTTCGCGAGGACAATACGGGGGCTTTTGAAGTCCACCCGTTCCAGGCATTGCTCCACGGGTTTGTGGCGGAAAAGCAAACCGATCAAGTCCACCTTGACGGCGATATGGTCCACCGAAAAGCGGGTCTCCCAGGGACTTCCGGGAAGGGTGAGCGAAACGTGGTTGAGGACCACGTCACCCGTCAATCCCCCGCGGACGGACTCGATGGAAACGGGGGAATGGACGGCCTTGGTGAGCTCCTGCTCGATGATGGGACGCAGGCGGGTGTCGATGACCTGGCTTTGGAAAAAGAAATAACCGCCGGCCAAAAGACCCAGGGTCAGGACAACCCCCAGCAGCCAACGGCCCTTACGGGGCTTCGGCTTCATGCCGGGGCTCCCGGTCAAACGGGAGCGGAGGAAGTGGCCCTGGCGGCTCCGGTAGCAAAGGTGAGTTTATCCCCCGCCGACTTGAGCAGCAGGTCGTCGCCCTCTTTCACGGTTCCGCGTAGCAGTTCCTCCGCCAGGGCGTCTTCCACGTATTTCTGGATCGTTCGCTTCATCTGTCGGGCTCCATAGACCTTGTCGTAACCCTTCTCGATGAGGAAATCGCGAGCGGATGCGTCCAAGGCCAAGGTGATCATCTTTTCTTTTAGACGCTTCTGGACGTCGGCGAGTTGTATGTCCACGATCTTTTCGATGTGGCCGCGATCCAAGGGATGGAAGATGATGATGTCGTCCACCCGGTTCAGGAACTCCGGATTGAAGGCCTTTTTCAGCTCCGAATGGATCTTGTTCTGCAGACTGCCGAAGGACTGTTCGTTGACGTCGTCCGGATGGAACCCCAGGGTCTTCTCGGCCCCCATCTCCTTGGCTCCCAGGTTACTGGTCATGATGACCACCGTATTCCGGAAATCCACGACCCGGCCCATGCTGTCGGTCAGACGGCCATCCTCCAATATTTGGAGCATGACGTTGAATATCTCAGGGTGGGCCTTCTCGATCTCATCGAACAGGACCACGCTATAGGGCTTGCGGCGCACCTTTTCGGTGAGCTGGCCGCCCTCGTCGTGACCCACATATCCCGGAGGCGCTCCCGCCAAGCGAGAGACGTTGAACTTTTCCATATATTCGCTCATGTCGAAGCGGATGAGAGCGTCCTCATCATCGAACAGGAACTGGGACAAGGCCCGGGCCAATTCGGTCTTTCCAACACCCGTGGGACCCATGAACATGAAGCTCCCAATGGGTTTCTTGGGATTGCCGATACCCGCGCGGCTGCGGCGAATGGCCTTGGAAACGGAAACGATGGCTTCGTCCTGGCCGACCACACGCTTGTGGAGTTCTTCCTCCATGCGCAGGAGCTTCTCGGACTCTTTCTCGCCCAGCTTGATCATGGGGATGCCCGTCCACTTGGAGGCGACATAGGCGATGTCTTCCCAGGTCACGACCGCCTCTTCCTTGGACTTCATCGCTTCCCACTTCTCTTTTTCTTCCTGCAATTTCTGGCGCATCTTCTTCATCTTGTCCCGGAGGTCAGCGGCTCTCTCGAACTCCTGGGTCTTGATGGCTTCTTCCTTCTCTTGCTTGATCTTTTCCACGTCCTTTTCCAAGGTGCGGATCTCGGGCGGCATGGTGGTGATGCGAAGGCGCGTGCGGCTCCCAGCCTCGTCGATCAGGTCGATGGCCTTGTCCGGCAGGAACCGGCCGGAGATATAACGGTGCGAAAGGGTGGCGGCGGCCTGGATGGCGTCGTCGGTGATGCGCACCCGGTGATGGGCCTCGTAACGGTCGCGAAGACCCTTGATGATCTGGATGGTCTCGTCCACGGATGGCTCGTCCACCATGATCATTTGGAAGCGGCGCTCCAAAGCGCCGTCCTTTTCGATGTATTTACGGTATTCATTCAGTGTCGTG
>CAZLND010000037.1:0-14449 GCA_964560635.1 uncultured bacterium
AGAAGGCGATGGCCTGGGGAATAACGAACCAATAGCCTTGCATCTGTTGGTAGGCGACGATGACTCCCAGGCTGAGCTTGCCCGTGATCATGATGATGGGAACCAGCGAAAGGACCAGGGGCACCTCGTAACTGACGATCTGGGCCGCGGACCGGAAACCGCCCAATAGGGCGAACTTGTTGTTCGAGCTCCATCCCGCCGTCAGGATGGCGATGACCGTAAAGCTGGTGATGGCGATGATATAGAGAAGACCGATGTTCAGGTCCTGTACCACCATGCCCTTGTCGAAAGGAATGACCACCATGCCCATGAAGGTCGCCACGAAGGCGATGATGGGGGCGATGTAATAGGGGATCTTGTCGCGTTTGACCGGCTTGACGTCCTCTTTGATGGTCAACTTGATGGCGTCGGCCAAGGTCTGCAAGAGACCGAACACACCCACCCGGTTGGGGCCGATGCGGCTTTGCATGTGGGCCGAGACCTTGCGCTCCATCCAGACCAGGAACATCACGAAAACGGCGATGAAATGGAACATGATCACGGCCGCCACGATGGGATCGAGAAGGCCTTGCAAGCTCGAAAGCCCCACCATTGAGTAGAGGGAATGTAGGAGACCGGCAACGGTCTGGACGATGTTTTCACCGGTGAACATGATTTATCTTTTCCTTTTCGACAGGACTTTAACGGTCGACTTCCGGAACGATCATATCCAAGCTACCCAACACGGCCATGATGTCGGCCACCTTCCAACCACGGGTCAACTGATCCAGCACGAAAGTGTTGCTGAAGGACGCGCAACGGAACTTGGCCTTGTAGGGTTTCGGCGTGCCGTCTCCCACCAGGTAGATGCCCATCTCCCCGCGGGAGGATTCAATGCGGGAATAGATCTCCCCGGCCAAAGGACCCTTGAGGACCGGAGGCAGTTTGGTTTCGATAGGACCCGGCTCCAACTTATCCAGGCACTGGCGGATGATGGACACGCTTTCCCGCAATTCATTCATGCGGACCTTATAACGGCTCCAACAATCCCCGTCGGTCTCCAGGCATTCCTTGAACTTGACCTGGTCGTAAAAGAGATAGGGCTGTTGTTTGCGCACGTCGCAAGAGATCCCCGACCCGCGCAGGGAGGGACCGCAGACGCCGCTGTTGATGCCGACTTCTGGCGTGATAACACCCACGCCCTTGGTTCGTTCCAGAAAGATGGGGTTGTAGGTCAAAAGCCCTTCGTACTCGTCGATCTTGGGCTCGAAATAATCGAGGAAGGCCCGGCACTTGGGAACGAACTCGGGCAGGATGTCGATCATGACCCCGCCAATGCGGATGTAGTTATAAGTGAGCCGCTGGCCGCAGGTCATCTCGAACAGGTCCAAGATGCGTTCGCGCTCGCGCAAGCCATAAAGGAACGGCGTCAAGGCGCCGATATCGCCCGCGAAGGCCCCCATCCACAAAAGATGGCTGGCCAGACGCTGTAATTCCACAAAGATCATCCGCAGCCATTGGGCGCGGGTCGGGGCTTCCAGGCCCATGAGCCTCTCGGCGGCCAGGGCCCAAGCCAAATTCACGCTCATGGCTGAGACATAGTCCACTCGGTCGGTGTAGGTGATGCCTTGGGGATAGGTGCGGTTCTCGCAGATCTTTTCGATGGAACGATGCAGGTAACCCAGCACCGGGATGGTCTCTTTCACGGTCTCGCCGTCCAACTTCACGATAAGACGCAAAACCCCGTGGGTGGCCGGATGCTGGGGCCCCAGGTTGACGACGTATTCGTCGGTACCGAATTGGGACTCGCCGCTGACCTTAATTTGGCTTAACAATAAATCCGTCATCGGTGAAATCCTTTCTCAGAGGGAACTTCGTGTAATCCTCCGGCATCATGATGCGGCGCAGGTCCGAATGGCCCTCAAAAACGACCCCGTAAAGGTCGAACACTTCCCTTTCGAACCAATTAGCGGCCTTCCAGATATTCTCCACGGTGGGAGCCTTGGGTTGGGCCCGGTCCACGTCCAATTTCAAGGTGAGCTGGGTGCAGGTCTTATAGGACCAAAAGTGCAACACGACAGTGATCTTGTTCTCTTTGGGATAATCCACGGCGGTCAGGCAGGAAAGATGTTGGAAGTTATAGAAAGAATTGTCCCTCAGTTCCTTGCAGACGGAAAGGTACTGTTCGGGTTTGACGGCGAGAATGACTTCTTTTTGGGCCGAGACGGCCACCGAATTGATCTTGTCCTTGAAGTCGGACTCGATCTTGGTTTTCAGTTCCTCGTTCGCGACGGGCATTTCAGTCCTCGTTCATTCCACGATATTAGAACAACGAAAAGCCGGAAAAACAGACAATCCCAAACCTTAAGCTTCCCTACGACGGCGGAAGATGGGCTCATCCTCGATCTTCTTTTGGATGGCCATCAAGCCATGGATAAGGGATTCGGGCCGCGGAGGGCACCCCGGGACATAGACGTCGACCGGCACGAAGGAATCGATCCCCTTCACCACCGTGTAGGAATCATAGTAATAGGGCCCGCCCGCGATGGTGCAGCTTCCCATGGCGATGACCCAGCTGGGTTTGGGCATTTGTTCGTAAAGTTTCTTCAAGGCATAGCCCATTTTTTCGGTGATGGTGCCGGCGGCGATGAGAAGGTCGGCCTGGCGGGGGGAGGGACGAAAAACCTCGGACCCGAAACGGGAGATATCATAGCGGCCCGCGGCGGTGGCCATCATCTCGATGGCGCAGCAAGCGGTGCCGAATTGAAGGGGCCAAAGGGAATTCTTACGGGCCCATTTGAAAATGAAACCCACGGCCTTTTCCAGGGTCCAAAGACCCGGGATATTGCTTTCGCTTTCCATCTGTTGGATATCCGAACCCGACATGCCTTTAAGAGCTACTCCCATTTCAAGGCCTCCTTCTTCCAGGCGTAAGCCAACCCTACCAATAAGATAAAGATGAAGACGATCATTTCCAAGAAGCCGGTCATTCCCAGCAGTTTGAAGGAGACAGCCCAGGGGTAAAGGAACACGGTTTCAATGTCGAAAATGACGAAAAGGAGGGCATAAAGATAGAAACTGACATTGAACCGGAACCAGGAAGTGCCATAGGTTTCCACCCCGCACTCGTAGGTATCCTCAAAGATCTCTTTTTTATATTTGTACCGAAGGCCCAGCAAACCATTGGGGCTCAAGAGCCAGCTGGTGGCGAAAGCCAAAAGAATGAAGAAGATGCCGGCAAAGAGAAAAACCAAAACATACCCGTATTGTTCGAGCATAGTCCTCTCTTTAGTGAAGAATGGGGTGGGCGTTGGAAGAAAGCTGATTTTTTATACACGGCTGGTCGTCAAATATCAAGTTTTAACTTAGAAAGTCACTCGCCGAAGACGGAGAAGACGGATCAAAAGTCCCGGTTAATCAAGAAGTCGGCAAACTGGAGCAAATCGTTTTTGTCCCGTTTTCCGTTGAGCTCGCAGAGGGCCGCTTTGGCGTCGTCCACGAAGGACTTGGCCCTTTGGATGGAAAATTCGATGGCGTTGTATTTATCCAGCAGTTTATGGAGATAGCCGATGTCGCTGGCGGTCTTAAGCTTGCGAAGGATGAGGGCCTTCAATTTCTTTTTCTCGGCCGCCGTGCCCACTTCCATGCAATGGATGACCGGCAGGGTCAGCTTCCCTTCCCGCAGGTCGCTCATGATGGGCTTGCCCACCTTGGCCTTTTTGCCCACGAAATCCAGCGTATCGTCGATGACCTGGAAACCCAGGCCGATCCCCATCCCGAAACGGTAAAGACGGTCCACGACGCCCGATTCCCCGCCCGCCAGCATGGCCCCGGTCTGGCAGCTGGCCGCGAAAAGACTGGCGGTCTTTTCCCGGATGACTTCCAGGTACTGGCCCTCCGTCAGCCCCACATTGAAGCGGTGGAAAGTCTCTGATATCTCGCCGCGGCAAATGATGTTGGTGGTGTCCGACAGGGTGCTCAGGACGTCCTTGGGAAGGGTCTTGGCCATCAGGTAAAAGGAGGAAGCGAAAACGTAGTCGCCCATCAGGACCGATATCTCGTTCCCCCATTTGAAATTGAGGGTTTTTTGCTTACGGCGGACAGCCGAGTTGTCGATGATGTCGTCGTGGATGAGGGTTGCCACGTGGATCATCTCCAGGGCCGCGCCCAGAGTAATGGTTTCGGCAGGAAGTCCTCCGCAATACTTCGCCGAAAGGATGGCCAAAGCGGGCCGGACCCGCTTGCCGCTGGAATGGGCCAAGTAGTCCACCATCTGCTGGATGAAAAGATTCTCGGTTTTCAAGGACCGGGCGATGGTCTGTTCGACCTTTGCCAGGTCCTCTTGGATGGGGGCCGTCAGTTCTTTAAGGCTCATGGTTATCTCTCAGGTTCGATACATAAGATGCCGGCAAAAAAAAAGCCCCACAGGAGTGCGGGGCTCGAGGCGCGGCCCGACTATTCCCCGAACATTTCCTTCATCTCGAGGAACTTGATGAACTTCTCCAAGTTATCCAGGCCGGTGACGATGATCGATTCACCCGAAAGGGTGATGACCTTGGCCTTGAGGAGCTTCTCGACGATCTCTTGGGTCTTGAGCAGGTCCAACCCGCACATCTTGCTGAGTTCATTGACCGTGAAGGGGATGTCCATCGAGATGCCGCCCGGCCCCTCTTGACCATGCTTATGGACCACCAAAAGTATGGTGTTGGCCACCAAGCGGTTGGCGTCCTTGATCATGAGGTTGGCGATCTGGGAGTTGGCGTCCCGCAAGCGGGAAGTGAGGTTCTTGAGGATCTTTTTGACGATCTTGGGGTTGGTCTGCATGTGCATCTCGAAGACTTCCTCATCCAAAGCGATAAGGCGGGAGGCATCCAAGGCCACCGCGTTGGCCGAGCGCACATCCTTGTCGATAACGGCCATCTCACCGAAAAAGTCACCTGGTCCCAGGATGACCAGGGTCTTCTCTTCCCCGTTCTTCAATTGCTTGGTGATCTTGACCTTCCCGGATTGGATGATGTACATCTCATTTCCCATGTCGCCTTCGCGGAAAATGATGTCATTCGGGTTATAGGTCCGCCCACATTTGTCGAATATCTCTTGTTCAGTACTCATGAATTTGTCCGGGCCTTTCCCTCGAAAACCCCGATTTTATCGGGATCTTAACAAAGCAAAAAAGAATGTCAACTTTCCCAAGCTGCCCTAAGTGAGATGCAAAACGACAGAGGAAGGCGAAGGATCAGAAATAAACGTCCAAAGCGAAATGGTGGTTCGACCCCAGGAAACCCGCGTCGGTCCAAGCGTAATCCAACCCCACATAGTTCTTGAAGGCTTGGATCTTGACCCCGGCTCCCAGATATAAACCGGCTTTTCCGCCGATGCCCACTTGGTTTTGATCGATAGCGCCCTGGAACTGGTAACCGAACCGGCCCACCAAGGTGTCTTTATACCAATATTCCCCGCCCAAATTGGCCGTCACATCGTTGTCGTTGGGGAAATTCATGTCATAAGCCACGGTGAAGTTGTCCTCGAACAAGCGATAGGCCAAGCCTACCTTGACGTTGAAGGGCAAGGGGTCGGCCACCTGATCGAACTTGAGACCCGGACCAAGGTTCTGGATATCCATACCGGCGGTTAGATGTGGGATCGGGGTGCGGTAGAGCATGCCTAGGTCGACGGCGAAATCGGAAGCGTTCACTCCCGACAAGGTTTTGGAGATGTATTTGACGGTCATACCAACGTCAAAGTAATAACTCAGCTTATAGGCGCCGGCTAGATCGATATCCATATAGTTTTCGCCGACCGTCTGGCCCGTCTGGTTACCCTGGGCGTCGATGCCCGGCTCCGTGCCCGTGGAAAGGAGTTTTCCGGAAAGACCGATGGCCGCGTTGTTGCTCAACTTGGCGGCGCCAGCGAAATAATTGTAACGGACGGTCTCGATGAAAACGTCGTATTGGGCGGTCAAGTGAATGCCCCCCAATTGGTTCAAACCGGCGGGGTTCCAGTAAATGGCGTTGGCGTCATCAGCTACGGCCACGAAAGCTTGGCCCATGGCGATAGCACGAGGACCCACCGGGATCTTGAGTTCAACGGCTCCGGTCGTACCGGGGCCACCTTGCGCATAGATTGGGGACACGGTCAATAACAGAAAGGCCGCGAAAAACGATGATTTTTTGATAAACAACTTAAACCCCTTTATTTTTCCCTGGGCGAGAAATTCCTTGAAAAATGAACCTCTTTGAAAAAATTATATCCGTGGCCCCCTAGGGGCGTCAATGCACATTTCCGCTGGATGCCGGGGTTTTCTGCCGGTTTTTCAGTCGGTTTTCATCCTTGCGAAGCTTCTCCGCCAGGTATTTACCGGTATGTGATCTCGAGGTTTCGGTGACCTGCACCACATCCCCCGCCACGACGACCTTACCGCCTTCTTCCCCGCCTTCCGGCCCCAGATCGATGATATGGTCCGCGGTCTTGATCACGTCCAAGTTGTGTTCAATGACGATGACCGTATTCCCCGCATCCACCAACCGCCTTAAAACGACAATGAGATGGTGGACGTCGGCGAAATGAAGCCCCGTTGTGGGTTCATCCAGGATATAGACGGTCTTCCCGGTACTTCTTTTCCCAAGTTCGGTGGAAAGTTTGACCCGCTGGGCTTCCCCTCCGGAAAGAGTAGTGGCCGGTTGGCCCAACTTGATATAGCCCAATCCCACGTCCTTGAGGGTTTCCAATGTCCTTTTGATCTTGGGGATCGCGGCGAAGAAGGGTAATGCCTCTTCCACGCTCAACTCCAATATCTCAGCGATGTTCTTGTCCTTGTAACGAATCTCCAGTGTTTCACGGTTGTACCGTTTGCCCTTGCAAACCTCGCAAGGGACATAGACGTCGGGGAGAAAATGCATCTCGATCTTCAGGACCCCATCCCCCTCGCAAGCCTCGCACCGGCCCCCTTTGACATTGAAACTGAATCTTCCCTCTTTGTAACCCCGAGCCTTGGACTCCGGAAGCCTGGCGAAGAGGTCGCGGACTTGGGTGAAGATGCCCGTGTAGGTGGCCGAGTTGGAACGAGGCGTCCTTCCAATGGGCGACTGGTCGATCTCGATGACCTTGTCCAAATGTTCCACGCCCTCCAACGTCTCATAGCCTTCCGGTTTGAGCCGAAGGTGATAAAGCTTATGGATCAAGGCTGGATAAAGGGTTTCCATGACGAGCGTGCTTTTTCCCGAACCAGAGACCCCGGTCACCGCAAGAAGACATCCCAGTGGGAACTTCACGTCGAGGTTCTTGAGATTGTTCTTGTTGGCCCCTTTAAGAACTAGGTAGTTTTCGAACTTCTTTGAACTATGGAGTTGGGGCGCTATGGACTTCTTTCCCGTTAAATACTGCGCGGTCAAGGAAGCTTTATTCGCCAAGACTTGGCTCAAATTTCCAGCCGCCACAACCTCGCCGCCCATCACGCCCGCGCCCAGACCCATGTCCACAACGTAATCGGCCGCCTCAATGGTGTCCTCATCATGCTCGACAACGATGACCGAATTGCCGATATCCTTGAGACGCTGTAGCGTGTTCAAGAGCCTCACGTTATCCCGTTGATGCAAACCAATGGAGGGCTCATCCAAGATATAGAGAACACCCACCAAGGCGCTCCCGATCTGGGTGGCCAAATGGATACGCTGGGCTTCCCCGCCCGACAAAGAAGCCGTCATGCGGTCCAGGGTCAGGTAATCCAATCCCACGTTTTTTAGGAAGAGGAGCCGACTCTTGATCTCCTTGAGGATCTGCCCCCCAATGGCCAGATTCTTGGCGTCCAACCGCAGTTCATCGAAAAAGATCAAGCCAGCCTTCACCGATAGTTGGGTCAGGTCAATGATGTTCTTTCCGGTGATGGTCACCGCTAAGCTTTCGGGCTTGAGCCGGGTGCCCTTGCAAGCCCGGCAGGCCTTGCTGAGCAGATAGCTTTCGATATCTTCCTGGATGGATTCTGAATCCGTCTCTTGGTAACGCCGCTCCAGATTGGGAATGACCCCTTCGAAAGGCCCCCAGAACTTTTGCTGATAAGTCCCCTTTTGGACCTTGAACTCGATCTCTTCAGTGGTCCCGTAAAGGATGGCGTCTTGCACCTTTTTCGGAAGCTTTTTAAAAGGCGTGGATTGGCTTACTTTGAAATGCTGGCAGACCCCATCCAGGAGGTTTTGGTAATAAAGGGCTTTCGGATTGTCATAGGGGTCAATGGCCCCTTCCTCGATGGATTTCTCCGGGTCCACCACCAATGATTCGTCGGCTTCCATCTTGTAGCCCATTCCCGTACAAGCAGGGCAAGCTCCGTGGGGATTGTTAAAGGAGAAATTCCGGGGAGCGGGCTCTTCCACGCTGATGCCGCAATAAACGCAGGCGTAATGCTCGGAAAAAAGATGTTCCTCTTCCTTGGCCCCGGTCCCCACCAGGATCTTGACCACCCCGTCGCCGTGCTTCAAGGCCGTCTCCAAGGAGTCGGCCAAACGCTTCTTGATGTCCGGCTTCAGGACCAACCGGTCGATGACGATCTCGATATCGTGTTTTTTGTTCTTATCCAAGGGAATATCCTCGTCCAGGGCCTTGAGGACGCCGTCCACCCTCACCCTGACGAACCCATCCTTGCGTATCTGGTCGAAGATCTTCTTGTATTCGCCCTTGCGGCTCGAGATGAGGGGCGAAAGGATATGGATCTTGGCTCCTTCCGGTAGATCCAGGACGCCGTCCACGATCTGTTGCACCGTTTGGCGGCTGATGGGGCGGGCACATTGGGGGCAGTGGGGCATCCCGACCCTAGCGAAAAGAAGCCTTAAGTAATCGTAGATCTCGGTGGTGGTGCCGACGGTGGACCGGGGATTCTTGCTTCCGGCTTTTTGTTGGATGGCGACCGCCGGAGACAGTCCCTCGATGAGGTCCACATCGGGTTTTTCCATCAAGCCCAGGAACTGGCGGGCGTAGGAGGAGAGCGACTCCACATAGCGGCGCTGGCCCTCGGCGTAAAGGGTGTCGAAAGCCAGGGAGGATTTCCCCGAGCCCGAAACGCCGGTGATGACCACGAGTTGGTCCCGCGGGATCTCCACGGAGATGTTCTTCAAATTGTGCTCGCGCGCGCCGCGTACGACGATGCTGTTTTTCTTCATGAACTCTTTCCGATCCTTTCGTACCGATCATCCTTTTATGAAAAAATGAGATCGGCACAGTCTCACAGATCATTAAAAAGTTAATGGGGACGTGAGACGAACAGCCGACTATTATTACGCTTTTAGGGGACTTTTTTCCAGGTGGGCCCCTATTCCGAGGCCCTCAAGCCGAGGAATGCGCCTCAATGCACTTTATCGCCCTTGGCCGCATTAGCGGACAATGGGTGGGTGTGCCAAGGCAAGAGGCGAAGTTAACAGAGCCGCAAATAGGGCCTTGGCCCCCCAAAAGCTAAAGAGAGCCGGACGGCTTTGTCTTGATGTTTCGGGAGGTTTTTCGGGTTATTGGAACTGGCTGGCCGCGCCCGTCAAGCCCTGGTTGCGGATCCCCGACATACGGGTCAACTGATCATCCGAAACGCTGATGGGCCGGCCCGGGAAGGCCTTCAGGTCGAGGGTGAAGAACACCTTGCTGCCCAGGAGGGGGTCCTGGGAGTAAGTAAGCTGGGCCTCCCAATCATGCAGGTCCCGATAGATGCTGATGCTTCGATTCTGGAACTGGGAATTGGTCAAGTCATAGCTTTCGATGAGGGAGATACGGTAGTTCGTGAAAAACGAGAAATCCACTTCCCCCGCGATATTGAAAGTGGGAGGCAATCCCGAGCCGATGAATCCGGTATTGTCGACATTGGGGTCCACGTAATTCCCCGAGATGCGGAACCGCCACATGTCCCGGGGGCTCCGTAGGGTCAGGACCGTGTTCAGGTCCTTCAAGGCGTTGGCTTGGATGGAATAGTCCACGATACCCAGATAATCCACCAGGGGCGAGGGGGTCAGGTAAAGCTCCTGTCGCAGGAAGGAAAAGCGGCCCCCATCCGTCACGCCCTGAGCGTTGAAGTCGAAACTCGTGCTGGTCCGGGCGCGGATCAGGCTCCCCAAGGTGAACTCCCCGAAACCCGAGAGCAGGTTGGAAGTGACACCCGTGGGCGAGTCGGTGGGAAGCCGATTGTTCAATTTCTGGGTGAAGTTATAGCTGAAACTTGAATTGAAATACTCCGCCCAGCGCGATGTCCAGGTATTCTGGATGTTCAGGGAATGGGTCTCGCCCGCGTTGTTGATGCCCGTCAAGGTGCTGGCCGCGTCTGGCACGTCCTGGATGGTCTCATCAAGCTCCACACGGGAATAAAGGCTTTGGCCCGAGAGGAAGAGCAAGCTCTGTCCCAGCCCAACGTTACCGCTCCCGTGATTCACGAAATATCCGTTGGCCTGGGTCCAGGTATGGTCCCCTTGGAAGGAGACGTCGTACTTCAACCAATTCTTCCAAAGGAAGGGTTGGGGAAAGAGCGAGAAGGTCAATTGGGGTGTGGTCTCAAGACTTCGCATGAAAGTGGTCTCATTGGGGTCGGTCGGATCCACCGTTTCCTGGAGCCTGCCCAGCAGGCCCACGCTGTAATCGTTCTGGGTCCAGGTCGCCGAGAGGTCGTATTCCCTAACCGTCGTGACCAAGCTGGGGTCCCGGCGGGCCACCGAATAATCATTGCTGAAGAACCCATCGCCCGGCAGGTCGGCCTCAACCCTTCCCTGAAGGCTGGAGGAGAAGGCCCACAGGCCCCGAATGCGGGATTCCCACCGGAACTTTTGGTCATCCTTTTGCTGGACACCATAGCCATAAAGGGACAGGACCGAGTAATCGTTCAATGCGATCTCATGACGCACGCCTAACCCCAGCCCCTTCTTGAAGTAATAGTCCGTATAGAGCGCCCCGTAGCTCTTGGGGTTCAAAAGATAACTGGAGGTCAAGAGGATATAGGTCCCCAGGAAGTCCGTGGATCCGGTGGTGATGGAAAAAGGCGTCTTGATGTCGTGGATGGTCCGCACGAAGAAGGGGAAATAAAAGACCGGGACCTTGCCGATGAAAAGCACCACGTTCTCGGCCACTAGGTAATCGCCGGAATAAATGGTGATCCTGTCCGCCTTCATACGGAAATGCTCGTACTCTTCCGGGTAATCGCAGGTGGTGGTGACCGCGTCCTTGATGACGATCTTGTTTCGCATCATGTCGATCTCCGAACCGGTGCTGATCCAAGGGGGTTCAGTGGTCTTGATATGGAAGGCCTTCCCTTCCCCCGTTCGCAGATTGAAGATGAGACTCTTGGACTCCACCTCCTGATGTTCGTCCTGCCAGACCACGTGTCCGGTGGCCTGGACATCCTGTGCCACAACGTCATAGCGGATGCTGTCGGCGTAAAGATGAACCGACCCCTGTTGGATATGGACTTGCCCCTTGGCCATGACCAGATTCTGGTCCTTCAAATACTCGATGAGGTCGGCCTGGATATGCACCTGGTTATTGAGGGAAAGGGTCAAGTCCGCCTGGGCCCTTCCCGGCCAGGCCAGAAGGGCCAAAAGGGTCAGACATCCAAGGAGACCGAACTGACCAGCCGGCCCTTTTCCGATCCGATAGCTTTTCATTTCGCTCGCGAGTCCTTCATGCATTTGAGGATTTGGACGGTCGAAGCCCCTTTTCGGGACATGACTTCTTGAACTTTCAACCCTAAAACAGCTCATAACGGGTCCGATGACCGGGAAATTTCAGCCCGTTGCCGCCAGAGATTACGCCAAAAGTCATACTTGTGATGGAGCCAATAGACCAGGACGACCCCGACGACCATCAGCGCGAAATTAGGAAGCCACATCGCCACGAAGGGCGAGAGGCCCCCTTCGGGCCCCATGACATCCCCGAAATTGGTCAAGATGGTCCATATCGCGGTCAACACTACCGCGTAAAAGAGGCCCATGAAAGAGCCGCTCCTCGACAGCAACCCTAGGGGAATGCCGATCAAAGCGAAAGCCAAGGCCGAGAACGGAATGGAGAATTTCTTGTGGAGCTCGGTTTCGTCCCGCCGGGAGTCCGACTTCTTTTGCTTGTCTTCCTTTATCCTCGCGGCCAATTGCTTGATGGAGATGTTGCGTGAGTCGGAAAAGTCGAGGGGGCCGCTGGACATTTGGTTGGAACTAAGGTCCAAGGAACAGGCCGAGAATTGCATCTGGAGGAACTCGTCCATGGTTTTCTTTTTATCCATTCCCAATTGCTGCATGATGCCGTTCTTCAAATCCAAAATGGCGTGGTAGTTCTTGGGGTCCTGACGGAAAAACCCCTCTTTGGCCAGGATCAGCCGATAGGGGTATTTTCTCTCGTCCAGGAACTCCACCGTAATCCCCTTCAAGATGTCCTGACGCTCATCCTTCTCCTCGACATAAAGCACATACCCATTGAAGTCCTCGATGAACTCCCTCAGCTTGACGATAAACCCGGATCTTTCAGAAGCGACCTTGTATTGAAGTTTCAAATAAGAAACATTTCCCCAGGGAATGACCTTATCCATCAAGAAGACCAAAAAAACACTCAACAAGATCCCGGCGCCAATGGCGGGCCAAATGATGGTGGAAAGGGGAAACCCGCAGGATTCGATGGCGATCGTTTCCCGGTCGGCGCTCAAGCGTCCATAAACGATCAGGATGGCGGCCAAAAAGCCGAAAGGGATGGCCAGGATGAGAAAACTGGGCTGGATGTAAATGAGCAGATGCACACAGTTGGAGAAACCCCAGTGATATTTAAAGAGGTCGTCCAAGAATTCCTTCAGCTCGAATAGGAGATTCAGGATGAAAAGAGTGCAACCCGTGGCAAGGAAAAAGGGCGCCCAAAGGGCGTTCAAGCAATACCGGACCAAGAGGGGCATCGAAGGGTTCCTTGAAATTTCAAAAACCCAAGGCAAGGCGGGAGTATTAAGGAGGACTTGCTCTGGGCCGGCCATTCTTTTGGGTCGGCAAAGGCATTATAACGCCCTGTCAGGAGGACCGAGGGAAAAGGCTTGAAAGACAACAGGTTCTTTAAGCGGCGGGCTTTTTGGCCGGGGAAAGGGTCGGGATATCCTGCAAGAAGCCGTTGTTCACGCTGGAAGGCACCGAGGGAATATCGAGCCCGGCCGGATTGGCCGCGGGCGCGGCGTTCATGCCACTGTTGACCACCGGCGGGGCCGGGATCTGCGGCGCGGCGGGGGCGGAGATACCAGGAGGCATCCCGTTCATGGAATTATCCGGCGGTCCTGGCAGACCCGCCACGGAGGGAGCGGACAGATCGGGCGCGCCTGAGAAAGAGGGAGCGGGCGGCATGACCGAACCATTATCCAAAGGAGGCGGTATAGCGGCTTCCATGGAAGGAGCGGGAGGCAAACCCATGTCACTGCCACCCGTGGGCGGCAAGTTAGGAGCGGACATATCCGGCGACGGGGGCAAAGAGGCACTGGCGACCGGCGGCATGCCCATATCCGAACCCGGAGGCGGGGGCAAAGCGGAACCATTGTCCATCGGCGGCGGCATGGCCGCTTCCATGGAAGGAGCGGGCGGAAGGCCCAACTCCATACCGGGCGCGGGAGGAGCGGAAACGGTCTGGGGAGCCGGTGGCAAACCCATGTCAGTCCCGCTTGGAGGAGGCAGACCCGCGTTGGCTTCCATCGAAGGCGCGGGCGGCACGGAAAGATCGTTACCCGTTGTGGGCGGAAGTCCCATGGAGGCGCCGGGAGGGGGAGGCAGCCCCAGGTCCGAACCACCTGGCGGCGGTGGAAGTGCGGGTGCCGAGCCGGTGGAAGCGGGAGCGGGCGGCATGTTCATGTCAGGGGCTCCGGGAGCGGGCGGAAGACCCGAATCCATTCCCGGCGCGGGAGGCAAAGCAGCGCCCGGAGCAGGAGGGGCGGACATATCAGGCGGACCCGGCAACATCGGGGCCGCGGAAGGTGCGTTCGCGGAAACGGGAGGAAGACCCGAGTCCATACCTGGCGCCGGAGGAAGGCCCATATCCGAACCACCCGGAGGCGGCAACATCGGAGCCGAAGCGCTCGGTGCCGGAGGCAGGTTCATGTCGAGCCCACCCGGAGCGGGCGGAAGTCCGGAGTCCATGCCCGGAGCGGGAGGAAGCATCGCGCTATTGTCACCCGGCATGGCGGGAGGCATCGAGTTATCCATGGGCAAGGCTGGAACTCCCGAGGGAGGAGTTTCCATACCCGGAGCGGGAGGAAGACCATTGCCGCCCGGCGGAGGCAACATCGAAGGAGCCGAACCATCCGGCAAGGGCGGCATACCGCCACCGGGAAGTTCCCCACCCGGAGGCGGAGGCAAAGCGTTCTCTTGACCAGGCATGGGAGGCAATCCTTCCATACCGGGAGCCGAGGGCGCCACGGGAAGACCGGCCTCGGGGGCCGGAGCCATCCCCGCTTCAGGCAAGGGCGGCAAAGAATTTTGGTTTGTCTGTGCTCCGGGCAGGGGCG
>CAZLND010000038.1:0-2919 GCA_964560635.1 uncultured bacterium
CGTCGGCAAGTTCCTCCTGCTCAAATAAAGGGCGCCATTCTCTAGGGCCGGTCCTCTTAGAAGTTCCTTCTGAAACAATTTCCAACCGAATTTTTTCGTCTATCCTGGATTAATTCTCCTCATAAGCCGTCTATAAATTCGGGACTCCGCTGAGTCAAAAGGGCTTGGTGAAACCCCTTGCATAAGCTGCGGGGTGGAAAGTCTTCTATAAGACCTCCTTTTGGCAGGGAAATTGCAAAACTTAAGGGTGTCCCGGGGTATAGTCCTTTGAGGGCTACTATTCCCTTGTTTTTGGAAAGGGACTTTGGTTTTGCTGTCAAATAAGGGACGCTTTTAGTCAGTAATTTATTTTGTCCAGGTTTATAGGCTTTGAAGTGGCTGTGGATATACCCCTTTTTCGTTGGTTTTATAGGTCTAGAAGAGGGGGGGTTATTTATTTGGTGGTATATTTTTTCACAGAAAATAAAATGCATTTCCTCAAGAACGCCCAGTTCGGAGATATCCAGTAATGAATCGTCGAATCGCCCAAAGTTTCCTCATCCTTTTTTTCCTTTTCATTCTATTTCCCTTAAAAACATTCGCCTCGCCCAGCTATGTGGTGGTGGGATATGCCCCGGGTTGGAATTCGAACGGCGCTTACAATTTCACCGGTAACTTCGCTAGCGCCATTCCGTGGACCAGCCTATCGCACGTCTATTACGCCTTTGTTACCGTAGGCACGACCGCTGCGGCTGTTCAGGATGGAGCCGGCATCGCCGCAGCTGTTTGTAACCAAGCTCACGCCCACGGGGTCAGGTGTTATCTTTCCGTAGGGGGGGCCGCCGGGAACACATGGCCGACCACCAACGCCAACGCCCAAGCATTGGCTAATAACATTACCGCACTCATCCATTATGGCGGGGTCACTTTCGACGGTATCGACGTGGACTGGGAATTTCCCACGACACCCGCTGTTTTTAATGCCCTCTTGACCCAGATCCGCACCAACCTCAATGCCATCACGCCGGGCCTGGCTCCCTCTGGAAAATATTCAGGTGAAAGCAGCGAGGGTTTGAGCGTCTATTTGTCCCCGGGAAGCGCGGTCTGCGGCTACGGTTTTACGACCTCCAACAGTCTCGTAGACTGGTATACCTTTAGCGGTTATGACCTGAACGTGAACGTTGCGGGTGACCAGTGGAATGGCGCCTTGGTGGACCCGAGCAACAAACAATTCACGAACTGCAATTCGAATTCGATGCAATTGTCCATTACGACCATCGCCAATTGGTACAACACGGTGGGATTTGGCGGGACGGTCCCCTACAACAAGATGATCCTTGGGATGCCTTTGTACGGGCACAATAATGGTGGTACGGTCACCACTCCGGACGCGGTGGCTTTCAACGGAAGCGGATCGGGTTACAACGCCACGGCGGCGGAAGAGGTATGGGGCGGTTATTCGATGGATACGGCCCAATCCTTCTGCGACAAAATGAACTGGGCCATCGGGTCCAAGGGGATGAAGGGTATCGCCATGTGGGACCTGGGACAGGGTCTGCCCACCAACGCCAACTCAATGATGACAAGCATTTGGAACGTGATCAACGGCAGCTCGACTTGTTTGACGGTGGGAGGCGGACCGGGTTCGCCGACCGCGACCCCCACCTCGACCCCTACCTGCGGCACATTGGTAGCGGACTTCGAGAGCGGCAGCGCGCAAGACAACTTGGGAGGATTTACCTCGCTCAGCGCCGGGGTTTGCACCATGAACCCGACGACCTGGGCGCCTTCCGCCTCCTATGGATTGAGCGGCACGAGCTATGGAGCCCGGGTCTACGGAACAACCGTGGGTTGTACTTGGGGACCCTCGCTCTTGGTGCCTTTGGGAAGCGGAGCCTCGCCCAGTTACAACGCAAGTAGCCAGAACGCGGTGATCTTCCATGTGAAGGTCACCACCGGCCCGGCCTCGGGCCCGGCCACCCTCATCGTGGGTGTGGTCCCCGCCGCCGACCATAACGCGGGTTACCAGTACAACCTGGTGATCCCCCCGGGGTCCTTTGGGACCGACCTGACGGAGACGGTGTTCTTCAGCCAAATGACGCAGGCCTATGGGACGGTAGCGGCACTGAACACGGGCGGACTCTTCCAGCTTTATTACACGCCTTACCCTGGATGGGGGAATTACGATATTACAGTCGATCAGATAGTGTTCACTTGCGCCCCCACGCCAACACCCACTCTGACCAATACCAATACTGCAACTTTCACCAAGACCAATACCCCGACAAACACCGCCACCAACACCCCCACACCCACCTATACCGTGGCGCCCCCGACCAACACCTTCACTCCTACCCGTACCAATAGCCCCACCAATACACCGACCCCTTAGCCCACTAACACCTCGATCCCGCCAACCAACACCTTTACCCCGACCCGGACCAATACCTCCACGAATACACCCGTTCCCCCCACCAGCACTTTCACCCTAACCCGTACCAATACCTCGACGAATACAAACACCCCGGTGCCTGCTACCAACACCTTTACCCTGACCCGAACCAACACGTCGACGAGTACCAACACCAATACGCCGGTTCCCCCCACCAACACTTTCACCCTGACGCGAACCAGTACTTCCACCAATAGCCCAACCCCGACCAACAGCTATACCAACACACCGGTGCCCGCCACCAACACCTTTACCCCGACCCGCACCAACACCAATACGCCGGTACCTCCCACCAATAGCTTCACCCCGACGCGGACCAATACCTTCACCAACACGAACACGCCTGCTCCTCCGACCAATACCTTTACCGTGACCAATACGAGGACTTCAACCAACACCAATACGCCCGCGCCACCCACGAACACCCCGACCAATACGGCGACCTCCACCAACACCAATACACCGGCCCCTCCGACCAATACCTTTAC
>CAZLND010000038.1:3019-13430 GCA_964560635.1 uncultured bacterium
CCCACGAACACCCCTACCAACACGGCGACCTCCACCAATACCAATACTCCCTTGCCACCGACCAATACCTTTACGGCGACCAACACGAGAACCTCCACCAACACAAGCACGCCTGTGCCACCCACGAACACCCCAACCCGGACGAATACCTTTACCAACACGAATACGCCCGCTCCCCCGACCAACACCTTTACGGTGACCTCTACGAGAACTTTCACCAACACGAACACGCCTGCGCCGCCCACGAACACCCCGACCAACACGGCGACCTTCACCAACACCAATACGCCTTTGCCGCCGACCAATACCTTTACCGCGACCAACACGAGAACTTCCACCAATACGAACACGCCTGTGCCGCCCACCAGCACCTCTACTTCGACCCCGACCCATACCTACAGCTCGACTTCCACCAATAGCTTTACCCCCACCTCCACTAATAGCTTCACTCCTACGGCGACCAGCACCAACAGTCCTACCATTACCAGCACCGCTACCAACAGCTTCACTCCCACTCAGACCTTTACCGGGACCCAGCCCCCGACCTCGACATTCACCAACAGCTTCACCCCAACCAACAGTGGCACTTCCACATTCACCCCTACTTCCACCTCGACCAATAGCTTTACCAATACCGCCACCAGGACCTTCACCCCCATATTCACATCCACTTCCACAGCCTCTTTCACGAGGACCGCCACCCCAACTTTCACCAATACCTTGATACCTACCGCGACCTTCACCGCCACCCAACCGGTGGTCCAAGTCGGCTATGGGAACAACTCGCCAGCGAACCAAACCGTGACGGCCGGTTCCTCCAACCAAGTTATCCTGCAGTTGAGTGTGGATAATACCAGCGGTGAAAGCCTGCAATTGAACAGCCTGACCTTAACCTTCTCGGGAACGGGGAACGCCGCCACCGGCATCTCTAGCGTCACGCTGTGGAAGGACCCCAGTGGAAATGGAACGATCACCGGTTCTTCCGTTTTGGCTACGGTCCTTGCGCCATTCGGCTCGGGCCCGTCGGCGGTCATCAACTTCAGCGATATCGTTGGCGCGGGTGCCACCCAAGATTATTTGGTCACTTATACGTTCTCTTCGGGTGCGCCGGCCGGTACCTATTCGGTGAGCGTTGCCACGGGAGGCGCTTTGGCAGGCCAGGGAACCAATTCGGGCAAGAGCCTGCAGGTGCAGGGAGCCCCGGTCAATGGCGCGCTGTTCACCCTCGCCGCTATCACAGCCACACCCAGCTTCACTTCCACGGCCACATCCTCCTTCACTCCGACCGTTTCCGCGACCCCGACCGCCACCTCGACGCATACGCCGGTGGTGAGGACGATATTGAGCAACCCCTATCCGAACCCGGTCAGTGGATCGGGCACCGTTTCCATTGACGTGACGGCACCCGCTGATTGCTCCCTAAGTTGGGCGGTCTTTACAACTTCTTTCCGCAAGGTCTGGGACGATTCCATCGCCATTCCGGCCGGAAAGACCACCATCCACTGGAACCTGAAGGATAAGTATGGGGTTCCCGTATCGGATGGTATCTATTACATCCGTATCCAAGTGAGCGGTCTCCATTCGACCACCCAGATATTCAAGGTCCTGGTCCTCCAATAAACCATTTGCTTGGAAAAGGATGTCGTTCCAGCAAGGTTTAAGACTTCTTGATCAAAAAAATCCATTCATTTGATATTTTTTGTAGCTTCGGACCGTACTGTCCGAACTATCTTCCCAATTGGCGAACAAACGCCTCATTTCGGCAGGGGAGAATTGAATGGCGGAAAACCTCGAGACGACCTATTCCCATCGGCGAGTGACCATCGTGGACTTGGCGCGGGAGCTGGGTGTGACGCCCGGAACCATCAGCCGGGCTTTGACCAACAACTCCAGGGTCAAGGCCGAGACGCGGGAGAAGGTCATGGAACTGGCTCAAAGATGGGGTTACCGTCCGAATTTAGCGGCTCGTTCGTTAGCGTCGAACCAGGGAAGATGACAGGCTTTTGGTACTGAAAAGGGTTTCATTTTTAACCTTATAAAATCGTTATATGAGATTGAGACTATTTGAACATAGTAAAACTTGCGATTTGATAAATTATCTTCGCGAAACAACTCCGACCTCCAACGCCTGTCGCAAGTACCAAAATCGATTTTCCTTTGAAGAGGAAATGGTTTGAAAAACACCGGTTCTCATTTTATGAATTCCTTCCTAAAATCGTTTCCCAGACAAATTGTAATTTTCCTTTTCGCTCTGCTTTCTCTCCCCTTAACCGCGTCCGCCACACCCCCTTATCAGGTCGTCTGTTACACGCTCGATACGGCCAAGGCTGGTGGCGGGACCATCAACTGGACTACCGATGTTCCCTGGAGCGACCTGACGGTCATTGCGGACGCTTTTTACCAACCCACTAGTCCCACCAATTTGAGCAATGCTGGCGCGAAGGGGAGCGCGCTTATCACGGCGGCGCACAACAATGGAGTCCGTTGTATCGTCTCTTTGGGAGGCGCGGGCCAGGACGGGGCTTTTCCCAACATCGCTTCTTCGGCGGCTAATATCACCTCTTTTTGTAAGGCGGTCACCCAGCTGATCGCTTCCAATGGCTATGATGGGGTCGATATTGACTGGGAAACTCCGGGCCAGAATCAAACTAACGCCACCAACATGATGGTCGCCCTTTATAGCGCTGTTAAAGCCCTTCCTAACTCCACCTTGGACAACCAACCTCGCACTCTTTCCTTCGCCACCGTCGATTACATCTTTGGCATCTATAACATGGGCACCTTGGGCAATAACACCGACTGGCTTTTTTACATGGGCTACGATTGGTTCAGCGGGACGGGTTCCAACGGTCCCCTGGCCGGCGAGAATCCCGCTATTTCCACCAGCATCCCCTCCATCGGTTATCCCGAGAGCAAGATCATCCTGGGATGCCCCCTTTACGCGAACAACTACAACGCCGGCACTGAGATACCGGTGCTGACCTGCCTGACCAGCGGCACGGCGGGTGCCTACAATTCCAGCTGGGCGGAACAGGCTTACAACGTCTCGGGTGCGACCGTCTATGTGGACACGGCCCAAAGCTATTGCACTAAGATCAACTGGGCCACGGGCCAGGGGCTTAAGGGTATCGGGATGTGGGATTTGGCTCAGGGCCTGCCCTACGCCAATGCCGCGGTGACGGGCATTTGGAGCGCCATCGGCGGAACGAATTCCTGTGTGACCGTCGGCGGTTCGACGCCCACAAAGACTTTTACTCCGACCAAGACCAACACTCCTACCAATACCAAGACCAATACGGCCGTACCACCGACCAACACCCCGACCAAGACCTTTACCCCCACCAGCTCCAAGACCAACACACCCGTTCCTCCGACCAATACTTTCACCAACAGCCCAACCCGTACCAATACGCCTTTGCCGCCAACGAATACTTTCACCAGCAGCCCGACCAGGACCAACACCTCAACCAATACCCCGGTGCCACCCACGAGCACTTTCACCAGTACTCCGACAAGGACCAACACTTCCACGCCCGTACCGCCCACCAATACCTTTACGGTAACCAATACCCGAACTAACACGGGCACCTTCACTTCGACCAATACCCCGGTGCCACCCACGAACACCTTCACGAGTACTTCGACGAGGACCAACACTTCCACCAGCACGCCTGTACCGCCTACCAATACCTTTACGGTGACCAATACCCGAACCAACACGGGTACCTTCACTTCGACCAATACCCCGGTGCCACCCACGAACACCTTCACCAGCACTTCGACGAGGACCAACACTTCTACCAACACTCCAGTTCCCCCCACGAACACCTCCACCAGCACCCCGACCCGGACCAATACGGGCACCTCTACTTCAACCAATACGCCTATGCCCCCGACGAATACCTTCACCGCGACCAATACCCGGACCAATAGCCCGACGAATACGCCGGTCCCGCCCAGCAACACGCCGACCAATACGCCTATCGGACCGACGAACACCTTTACGAACACGGCCACAAAGACCAACAGCCCGACCAATACCGCGGTCCCACCCACCAATACGTCCACCAGCACCCCGACCCGGACCAATACGCGGACGGTGACGCCGACAAACACGGCTACCGCCACGGGTTCTCCTACTAATACGCCCGTGCCCCCCAGTAATACACCTACCAACACGCCTATCGGGCCGACCAACACCTCTACGAACACTCCTGTTCCGCCAACGAATACCAACACCAACACGCCGGTGCCGCCAACCAACACTGCTACCAGTACGAATACACGTACCAATACTTCCACCAACACCGCCACTCCCGTGCCCCCGACCGCCAGCTTCACGAGTACCAACACGAGGACCAATACGTCGACGTTGACGCCGGCAAACACGGCTACCGCGACGTCCACTAATACCCCGGCCCCGCCGACAGCTACGATGACCTCTACGGCTTCCTTCACCTCAACGGCCACTTCCACCAATAGCCCGGTGCCTCCGACAGCCACGGCCAGCTTCACTTCGACCAGGACTTTCACCCTGTCCCCGACGCGAACTTCTACACCGACCCCGACTTTCAGCGCGACGGCCACCCCGTCGGCCACCTCGACGGCCAGCTTCACGGTTTCGCCGACCCGCACCTCGACCCCGTCCCCCAATGGGACACCTGTTGTTTACCCGAATCCCATTACGGGACCCGGGCCTCTCCACTTGCGCCTACCCTTGTCGTCCGTTTCCGATGTTCGCGTGAGGGTCTACACCACGGCCTTCCGCCTGGTGAACAGCCTTTCTTTTGAGAATGTCCAACCCGGACAGGACGTGGATATCCCCTTGACGAATAAATGGGGAAGCGCCCTGGCGAGCGGTGTTTATTACCTCTCGGTGAATGCCGGCGGCAAACATTGGACCGTCAAATTCATGGTCATCCGCTAAGACCCTCTAACAAATCCTTAGAACGGCCAGTTCTTTCCTGATAAATTGGTAGGGTCTTCAAAAGAGAAACCCCTCCAAGGAAACCCGGTGAAAGAATCCCGCCCCGAAAAACATCAGGAACCTAGCTGGCTCCTCAATCTCCGTAACTACTATTGGCTTCACGACGTTCTGCAGATCTACGCGAACCTTTCCTCTTGGGCCATCCAGTGGGATGAGCAGGATTCCTTCCAATGGATGGAATTGACGCCCCAGGCCCCCATGACCTTGAGGCCTACCCATTTCGAGAAATTCCACGACCGGGAAACCGAACGGGTCGCTTTCCATAAGCGGTGTTTTAAAAAAGCCATCACGGAAAAAAAGATCATCGTGGAGCAATGTGGCGGGGTTTACAGCCTTTTCGCCCCTCTGTCGTCGGTGGGAAAGGAAAGATGGGTTTTCTACGCGGATTTCTTCCTGCGCAAGCCGGCCGATTGGGATTCCTTGGCCTCCCAATGGAGGAAGCTCACGGGCAAAGAACCGGTAGGCACGGATCCGGATTTCCTGAGCTATGTCAAAACGATCCTGCGGTACCCGGTCTTTGATGACAGCCTCTTGAAAGGCATCAAGGAGTTCATCGGGTACTATGTCGAATTCCTCATGGGCCACCAGGGCCACCCACCGCTTTACCAAAAGGTGGACCAGCTTCGCCGCAAGGTATTCGCCCCCCACATGCCCAACTCTACCTGGGTCCAAGAAGCCCTGGGTTTCGACAAACTGGTCCCCCCGCCCTGGGCTTGGTACGCAGGGAACCAATTGGCCCCCTGGATGAAGGAAGAGTTGGGCATCGATCGCATCCCGACCATGGTGATGGCCATGATGCCGGTTCAACAGTCCGGGGAAGCGGATCCGGTCAAGACATTGATCCGGAATTATCACATCCAACGGGAATGTTTCGCCTTCGCCAAGAAGGTTCCTGAGACCGTGGTGGAGAAGCTCCAGGACTATGGGGTCTTGTTCTTGACCTCCCCGGACCCCGGAAAAAGCGAGGTTCAAACGCGCCTTCAGCTGCGCGACATCGCGACAACCATCCAGGATTTCATCAAGAAACGATTCCAACTCAAATCGGTGGTGGGGATCGGCAGGCCAGTGGCCAGCGGCCAAGCCCTTTATCCTTCTTATCGGGAGGCCGTCTTGGCCCTCCACCTTTGCGTCCAGACCGAAAAGCCCCTCCTTTTTTTCGAGGACCCGAAAGGCACCGCGCCCGGGCCGATCTATGCACGCCTTCATCGCTCCTCCCTGGAACTTTTGGAGGCCTATGAGAAACTTTCGGGCGAGCCCATGAAATTAGCCAGCGACCGGTATGTCCGGGATGTGCTGGAATTCTCGACGGGGAACGTGGACGTGGTTCGAAGCCAGTTCCTGGCCCAATTGTTCCAGTTCCTCGACCGGTTGAAAAAGCGCTCCCTGCTCAATCCCAAGGATGAGGCGGGATACGCCAATGGTTTCTGCCGGAAATTAGAAGACGCCTCCTCCGTTTACAGCCTCATCGGGATATTCAAGGAGACGCTCCAGAACCTCACGGTGCTGGCCGCCAAGCCCTTGGAGGGTTCCAAGAGCCTACGGGTAGAGACCACGCTGGAATTCTTGCGGGAAAATTTCGCCCAGGAATTGCGCCTGCCCCAGGTGGCCAAGGAAGCGGGATTCTCGGTCCCGGTCTTTTGCCGAGTCTTCAAGAAAACAACCGGCCTAAGTTTCGTGTCTTACTTGAACAAACTGAGGGTTGAAAAAGCCAAAGCTCTTTTGGCCAACAGCGGTTTGAACGTCATCCATGTGGGGAACGCTTGCGGTTTCCAGACCCCCCACCATTTCATCCGCAACTTCAAGCACTGGACCGGTCAAACGCCTGGAGATTTCAAGAAGAAGATCCTCGCTTCTCGTTGAACCTCGATAGGAAAAGTCTCTTCGATTGATATAAAAGAGACATTTCACTTTTTTCCCCTTTGCTAACTTCCTCCATGAAAAGCGGTTTTTCCAAGGGGTGACCCCCGCGGACGCATCCGAAATTGTTCCCTTTGAAGAGGTGGTCGTGAAAAGACTTTCAGTCGTCACTATCCAGACGTTTTTACTCATCACGGTTCTCTCCCTTTTGTCCGTCCGTTCCGCCCAGGCAGCTTGCGCCGCCTATGCCACCGCCAATTTCAGCACTATTCCGGGCCCGACCAACGATTGGGTCAGGGTCAATCAGGTCGGTTACGCGGCCACCGACACCAAGGTCGCCATGGCCTTCTGCAACAATTCGAGCAGCATCTCAGGGCTCACCTTCTCCATCATCAACACCGCCACAAGCGCCACGGTTTTCGGGCCCACGGCCTTTCCGGCCTCCAGCGGCGCCTATTCACCCTTCAACAATGTCTACAAACTCGATTTCAGTTCCTACCAACCCGCGGGCGCCGGCACCTACAAGGTGCATATTTCGGATGGGTGCGAGTCGGTCACCTTCAAGATATCCACCTGCGCCTACCAGGGCACGGAAGAGACGGCCCTCAATTTTTACCTAGGCCAGCGCTGTGGGACGGACAACAAATACGCTGGGGGCCAATGTCATTTGGCGCCCGGTTCGGGTTCTTCCCGTATGGACGGGAAGGTGGCGGACGGCCCGCATTCGGGAACGCTCATCGACACCGAGGGCGGCTGGCACGATTCGGGCGACTTCATCAAGTTCATGATCACCACTACCTGGAGCTGCGCGTCCCTCTTGACGGCTTATCGGGATAATCCTACGGCCTTCCAGGACAACCTGCAGGCCAATGGAACGGCGGGAGCCAATGGTATTCCCGATGTCTTGGATGAGGCCAAGTACGCCTTGGACTGGATCATCAAGATGAACCCTGATTCCAGCACGCTTTATTACCAAGTGGGCGGGCAAGAGGACCACGATCTGGGGTTGGGAACCCTGCCCCAGAACGATACTTCGGCCTACAGCACGAATCCCTATCGGCCTGTCTATGAAGGCACCCATAGCGGTGGTTCCAATAACTGCGGCCGCGCGGCGGCCTGCTTGGCCCTGGCCTACCAGATCTGGAACGCCCGGGGAGACACCACTTATGCCAATACCTGCCTGACCCACGCTACCCAGCTTTACGCCTTGGGAAAGGCTGCGGCCTTTAACCAGCCCGCTAACCCCTCCTCTTTTTATACCGAGAGCGGATACCAAGCGGATATGGAATGGGGCGCGTCGGAGCTCTACCGCGCCACCGGCACGGCCAGTTATCTGACCGACGCCATGACTTACGCCAACGCCGCTGGCAGCGGAGGCGGTAACCTGGACTGGTCCACCTGTAATTTCATGGCGCATTATTCGCTTTACCCCTCGGCCAGCGCGGCCAACCAGACCACCTTGAAGGGCTATATGCAATCGGATGTGAATGCCTTTCAAACCCATTACGGTTCGGATGTTTATGGGATGAACACCGGCTACAACTGGGGTTCCATGGAAACCCTCACCGGTGGCATCGTGGAAGGGCTCGTCTACGACAAGCTTTTCAACGTGACCACTTACGCGGCGATGACCAACGCGAACCGTGACTATTTACTGGGAAAGAATCCCTGGGGCGTCTGCTTCATCGTGGGGATGGGTTCTATCACGGCCCATCATCCCCAGCACAACATCACGGTGGGGAAGTGTATCGACATTCCCGGCATGCCCATCGAGGGCCCGGACACGGCCTCCGATTACGCTGGGCAGGGTATCGGTCTTTCGGGCGCGGACGCTTACGCGGCCTTCCAGGGGACCGGTTCGGCGGGTGTCTATCACGACGACATCCAGGATTACGCCACCAACGAACCCACCTCGACCCACGCGGGCCTTTGCGTTTACGCTTTTTCCAATTGGTCCGCTACGGGCGGCAGTTGCCTGGCCGTGACGCCTTCCAATACCCCGACCCTGACCCCCACCAAGACCAACACGCCGGCGACCCCCACCAATACCTTAACCCAAACGCCTACCAAGACCTCCACTCCGACCAATAGTGCGACCAATACCCCTGTTCCGCCGACGAATACCCCGACCCGGACCAGCACTTCGACAAGCACCGCCACCTTCACCAACACCCCGGTGCCGCCGACTAGCACGCCGACAAACACGCGGACGATGACGCCGACAAATACGACTATCGCCACGGCTACCGCGACGTTCACCAGTACTTCCACCAAAACGAATACAGCTTCCAATACCAACACCACTACCCCCGTGCCTCCCACAGCGACCTTCACCTCTACGGCGACCCGGACGAGCACACCCACCAACAGCGCCACCAACACTCCGGTGCCGCCTACTAGCACCCCTACTTCCACCTTTACGCGGACCTTTACGAATACGCCCACGTCAACATGGACGGGCACGTCTACCAACTCCTCGACCCCCACGGCTACGTCCAGCTTCACCAGTAGCCCCACCCATACCGGGACACCCACCAACAGCTTCACTGGGACCTTGTCGCCGACAAGCACGACTACTGCCACGGGAACTTCCACATCTACGCCCAGCTTTACGGGAACCTCGAGCTTTACTCAAACTTCGACCAGCACCCCCATCCCGCCGACAGCCACTTCCACGAACACCCCGACCAAGACGAATACGTCCACCAATACGCCTGTGCCTCCTACCCCGACCAGCACGGCTACCAAAACCAACACGTCGACGGGTACGACTACTTCAACCTCCACCTTTACGGCAACCCGGACGAATAGCTTTACCGCTACATCGACCTCGAGTTTCACCCAAACTCCTACCCGCACTTCCACCCCGACCCCGACTTTCAGCGCGACTTCCACCGCCACGGCCACTTTCACGGCCAGCTCGACCCCGACCCCAACGGCTTCTTTCACGAAGACCGTGACAGGCACCTCGACGCCGTCGCCCAATGGAACACCGGTCGTCTATCCCGACCCCGTTTCGGGACCCGGACCGGTCTATTTAAGGGTCCCCCTTTCCAAGATCTCCGATGTGCGAGTGCGGGTTTACACCTTGGCCTTCCGAGTGGTGGACCGTCTGACCTTTGAGAATGTCCAACCAGGACAGGGCGTGCCTATCCCCTTGACGGACAAATGGGGAACGCCTTTGGCGAGCGGGCTTTATTACTTGGTGGTGAGCGCGGAAGGAAAGACTTGGACGGTCAAACTCCTCATTTCGCGTTGAGCGCAAAAGCCACCCAACCTTGAAGTAAGGGGTGGTTCAGATTTGGATGAAATGATCAGTGCCTTGAAATTGAAACGATCCAAGAAACAAAATCGATCCCTTTCGAAAATATGCCAGGTCCTCTTCTCTGCAACCCTTTTCAGCATGATCCTCGGTGTGGGTCCCACCTTCGCGGCCATTGATTTTTCGATTTGGGAACTCCAAGAGCCAAGCGGTTCGGGGACTTCCCCCACGGTCATTACTCCCTCCCAACTGACTGGTGGATATTCGGACGCCTATTTCTATACCGCCGCCGACGGATGCCAAAC
>CAZLND010000038.1:13440-13764 GCA_964560635.1 uncultured bacterium
ACATGGACACTCAAACCGGTATCACTACCTCGGGTTCCTTGCATCCCCGTTGTGAAATGCGCGAAATGACGAAAGCGGGCCCCGCCGCGGCATGGTCGGCCGCTGATACCAACAAGATGACGGTCACGGGAAAGGTCATCCAAGTGGGTGGGGGCAACGGTGGCCACACCACGGTAGCCCAGATATTCGACAACAGCGGCGGTAATCCCTTGTGTGAGCTGATGTATTACAACAGTGTGGGCGGCTTTCAATTGCTCTATGAGGAAGCTAAAGGGGCCGGTTCGACCAGCAATCTGAACGTACCTGTGGCCCTCGGCACCAGTT
>CAZLND010000039.1:0-13463 GCA_964560635.1 uncultured bacterium
CCATCGGGGACATCGAGAGCCTGCCCTTCTTGGAAGCCATCCGCCAATTCAAGTTCGATATCGGCAAAGAGAATGTGGCCAACGTGCATGTTACCCTGGTCCCCTATATCGAGGCCTCGGGCGAGCTCAAGACCAAGCCCACCCAAAAGACGGTGGCCGAAC
This sequence comes from uncultured bacterium, assembly GCA_964560635.1. Taxonomy (GTDB): domain Bacteria; phylum Oederibacteriota; class Muellerivitia; order Muellerivitales; family Muellerivitaceae; genus CAZLND01. The sequence goes on from CAZLND010000039.1 coordinate 163, forward strand.
TGCGGGGCATCGGTATCCAGCCCGATGTCATCCTTTGCCGTTCGGAAAAGCCGCTCTCGGAAGAGATCAAGGCCAAGATCTCCCTCTTTTGTAACGTGGAACACCAGGCGGTCTTCGAGGCTTTGGACGCCAAGTCCATTTATGAAGTCCCCTTATTGCTCCATCTCCAGGGTTTGGATGATTTCCTGGTCAAGCGGCTCAAGCTCAAGGCCGCCGCCCATGCCACCATGACCCAATGGGCCCGCTTCGTCCAACAGGTCTACCATCCTCAAAGGGAAGTGGAGATCGCCATCGCGGGCAAGTACGTGGAATTGCACGACGCTTACAAGTCCATCATCGAATCCTTCATCCATGCCGGCGTGCCCAACAAGGCCAAGGTGAAGTTACGCTGGGTGGATTCGGAAGAAGTGGAAAAGAACGGGCCCGCAGCCATGCTCAAGGGCGTGTCGGGTATCTTGGTGCCAGGAGGTTTCGGCGACAGGGGTATCGAAGGCAAGATCGATGTCATTCGTTACGCGCGCGAGAAAAAGATCCCCTTCTTCGGCATTTGCCTGGGGATGCAATGCGCGGTCATCGAGTTCGCCCGCGATGTGATGGGACTGAAAGACGCCAATAGCGGGGAATTCAATCCCAAGACGCACGCCGAGGTCATTTCGATGATGGAAGACCAATTGAAAATACAGGGTCTGGGCGGCACCATGCGATTGGGCGCTTATCCTTGTAAGGTGGAAAAAGGGACCAAGGTGTACCAAGCCTATAAACAAACCCTTATCCACGAAAGACATCGTCACCGGTATGAGTTCAACAACGCTTATCGGGACAAGGCTCGCGCCAAGGGGATGAAGCTTTCCGGGGTATCGCCGGACGGGAACCTGGTGGAAATGATCGAATTGCCCAATCATCCTTGGTTCGTGGGAGTGCAGTTCCATCCCGAGCTCAAGAGCCGGCCCCTGGCGCCGCATCCCTTGTTCCGCGAGTTCGTGAAAGCGGCGGTCAAATACCGCTCGAAGAAGATCAAAAAGTAAAAGAGGTCAGCTTTGATCGATGTCAGACAGTTGGGGAAGAACGGGAAATTCTTTGTCATCGCTGGACCCTGTGTCATCGAGGGTTCGGAATTCCTTTTGAAGACCGCCACCACCATCAAGGGTATCGCTGATGCCATGGGTGTGCCTCTTGTCCTTAAATCTTCTTATGACAAAGCCAACCGTTCCTCGGGGAAGGGTTTCCGCGGTCCGGGCCTGACAAAGGGCTTGGCCGTCCTCGCTTCGGTGAAAAAGAAATTAGGCATCCCGGTCCTCACCGATATCCATGAGCTGGGTGAGGTGAAGTCGGCCGCCAAAGTGGCCGACGTCCTTCAGATCCCCGCCTTTCTTTCCCGTCAGACAAGCCTTCTCTCCGCCGCGGCAAAGACGGGTCGGGTGGTCAACGTGAAGAAGGGACAGTTCATGGCCCCTTGGGAAATGCAGAATGTGGCGGACAAGCTCTACGGCGCTGGGGCCGAGGAAGTTTGGCTGACGGAGCGGGGAACCACTTTTGGCTACAACAACCTGGTGGTCGATTACAGAGGCATTCCCGAGATGCAAAAGACCGGGTGCCCGGTCATCTTTGATGGTACCCATAGCGTCCAACAACCTGCCGCCAAGGGAACCTCCAGCGGGGGTACGCGTGAGCATGTGCCAACCCTGGTCAGGGCCGCCGTGGCCGCCGGGGCTGACGGCCTTTTCCTGGAAGTGCACCCCGATCCTCCTAAGGCCAAGTCCGATGCCGCCACCCAGATCACCTTCGAGACCTTCCGGCAAGTGCTGAAGGACGCCATCGCGATTCGAAAAGCATTAAAAAAATAATCCAACACAAAGCCACGAAGTCTCAAAGTTTTTTTGGTGTAAGGAAATTTTAAATACCTTAGTGTCTTTGTGACTTCGTGTTGGAAGTGGGTGTTCATGTCTTATCAAATTTACACCGATGGCGCTTGCCGGGGAAACCCAGGACCATCCGGTATTGGCGCGGTCGTCCTGGACGCCAAGGGCAAGACCGTTCACGAGATCTCCAAATTCATCGGGACCGTTACCAATAATGTGGCCGAGTACGAAGCCCTTTTGGAAGTCCTCGACTATTGCGTGAAAAAGAAGATATCCCCCATCGAGATCAAGGCCGACAGTCAGTTGATGATCCGCCAATTGTCGGGCCAATATAAAGTGAAGCATCCCAACATCGTCCCGCTTTATCAAAAGGCCAAAGAGTACCTTGCCCATTTGAAGGTGACCGCTTATACCCACGTCCTGCGGGAGTTCAATAAAAGGGCCGATGAATTGGCCAACGAGGGCATCGACCACCATTTTCAAGGCAAATAAACCGCTCTCCCCCCGTTCGCTGGATTTTCCCGTACTTTCCCCTTATCATGCCTTTTGGAAGCAGGATCGTGATCGCGGTCCCATGGGGTTCCCCAAGGGGTCGAGGAAAGTCCGAACTCCGCAGGACAGGATGCCGGATACCGCCCGGTCGGGAGCCGCGAGGCTCGTGAAGGAAAGTGCCACAGAAAACAAACCGCCTTGAGGTCCCTAAAGGACCAAGGGGTAAGGGTGAAATGGTGGGGTAAGAGCCCACCGCGTTCCACGTAAGTGTGACGGCAAGGCAAACCCCATCTGGAGCAAGATCAAATAGGGAGGCTTCGAAGCTGTCCGCTTCACTTTCTTCCACACCGGAAGAAGGGGCCTTCGGGTAAGATCGCAAGGACGGGGCCGGTAACGGTTCCCGCGAGAGAAATGATCACACTCACAAAATTCGGCTTATGACCTGCTTCTTATTTTTAATATCAGAAGGCCGCCCGTAAGGGCGGCTTTTTGATTTTTACCCTTCTTTAAAGGACCCACGGTGCAAAAGATCTTGGTGAAGGGCGGCAAGGCCCTCAAGGGTGAAGTGATGATCAGCGGGTCCAAGAACGCCACCCTGCCGGTCATGACGGCCGCGCTCCTGGCCGGTTCCCCGACCACCCTGAAGAACATCCCCTATCTCAACGACGTCAAGACCATGACCGAAGTGCTCCGCAAGCTGGGGGCCAAGGCTAGTCTCGAAGACCACCAATTGAAGATCGATCCCAAGGGGTTCGATAAATTCGAGGCCCCTTATGAGTTGGTCAAGACCATGCGCGCCTCTATCTATTCCCTCGGCGTCTGCTTGGCCCGCATGGGAGAGGCCAAAGTTTCCCTTCCGGGTGGTTGCGCTATCGGCGCCCGCCCCATTGACCTTCATTTAAAAGGTGTGGAGCAATTAGGCGCCAAGGTCACCATCGAGCATGGTTACGTGCACGCAAAAGCTTCCAAACTCAAGGGAGCTACCATCTACTTAGCCGGGCCTCACGGTCCCAGCGTGGGCGCCACGGTCAACGTGGTGATGGCGGCCACCGCGGCGGAGGGGACCACGGTCATCGAGTCCGCTTCCAGCGAGCCCGAAGTGGAGGACTTGGTTAAATTCCTTAACGCCATGGGCGCTTCTATCGAAGGGGCGGGAACTTCCCGGCTGGTCATTGAAGGTCGCAAGGCTTTGAAGGGAATTGAATATTCGGTCATCCCGGATCGGGTGGAGGCGGGTACCTTCATGGCGGCGGCGGCCATCACCCGTGGTGATGTGTTGCTCAAAATGTCGAATCCCAATCACCTGACGGCGGTTACTGATAAACTTCGGCAGATTGGCGTGACGGTGGATATCACATCCGAGGGCATTCGGGTGAAAGACCATGGTACTTATAAACCTGCCGACGTCATGGTTCTGCCTTATCCGGGTTTCCCCACGGACATGCAGGCCCAGATCATGGCTCTTCTTGCCACGGTGCCGGGTATCAGCCTCATTACCGAGACCATCTGGGAGAACCGTTTCATGCACGTTGCCGAATTGAACCGTATGGGAGCGGACATCACTATTGACCGCAGTCATGCGGTAGTCAAAGGCGTGAAAAAGCTGACCGCGGCCCCGGTCATGGCCTCGGACCTTCGTGCCAGCGCGGCACTTATCCTGGCGGGGCTGGTGGCGGATGGTGAAACCGAGGTCCAACGCATTTACCACTTGGACCGGGGATATGAGAAAATCGAACAGAAACTTTCAGCTTTGGGTGCGGATATCCAGAGGGTCGATTGAAGGATTTAGTGAACGAAATTCATTGGGTCTTTTGGCTGATCGTTTTCTTTCAGCCGTTAGTAGATTGGTTGGTCAGTCTCGGGTATTTAAAGTCGGCCGATTCGAACAGAAGAAGGAATTTCTTTTTTTGGCACGCGCATTTAGCCATTTTGACGTTTGGCTTGTTTTTCTTGCTTCAAATATGGAAGCCAGAAGGTTTCGAGATGGTCTTGGCTTGGGTTGGGTTCTTTGTCTTTTTTGGAACGGGTGTCATCATTAGGTATCGTACGATTAGTCAAATTCTTAAAAAGAACGAATCAAGGATGGCGGGGAAATGAGAATCCTCAATTACTCAAAGTCTAAAGAGCGCAAATCCATCGAGAAGCTCATTCGCCGGGAGCCATTGGTGGTTCTCAAAGGTGCCGGTAGCCGCGCGTCCCTCACCAAGAAGGTTTTCGGCCGGGAACTGACCCCCGAACAAGCCGTTGACCGCATCGTAGAAGACGTTAAAAAAAAGGGCGATAGCGCCCTCTTTGCCTACACCCGCAAGCTGGACGGCTTCGCCGCCAACGCTGGCAATATCCGCGTCAAAAAATCCGAGATACAACAAGCCCTCAATCATCTGGAATATCCCCTGGAAGTGGCCATTCGCACGGCTATCCGCAATGTGCGAGCTTTTCACATCAAAGAAAAACCCGCCCGTTGGTTCCATAACAGCGCCCAAATGGGTGTGGGACAGCGTTGGACGGCTTTGGACCGTGTGGGTCTTTACGTGCCGGGCGGTTTAGCCGCCTATCCTTCTTCCGTCATCATGAACGTCATTCCCGCCAAGGTCGCGGGGGTCAAGGAAGTGGTCGTGGTCACGCCGGTCAAGAAAGACGGCAAGGTGAATCCCATCGTCTTGGCCGCGGCCCATTTCGCGGGAGCGGACACCATCCTCAAAGTCGGCGGGGCCCAGGCTGTTGCGGCCCTGGCCTATGGCACCAAGTCCGTTCCGGCGGTGGACAAGATCACCGGGCCCGGCAATCTTTTCGTGGCTTTGGCCAAGCGCAGGGTTTTCGGCCAAGTGGGCATTGATGGATTCCCTGGTCCGAGCGAAGTCCTTATCCTGGCCGATGGAACCGTCCCGGCCGCATGGGCGGCGGCGGACCTATTGGCCCAAGCCGAACACGACGAAATGGCAATGCCGCTCTTGGTCACCTATTCGGAGACCTACGCCGTGGAAGTGGCTATCGAAGTGGAATTGCAGTTGGAAATGTTGGAAAGGGAACAGATCGCCCTCGACTCCCTCAAGAGCCGCGGCGCCATCATCTTGGTGAAGAACCGCAAACAGGCAGTGGAATTTTCCAACCGTTTTGCCCCCGAACATTTGGAGATCCTTGCCAAGGACGCCCGTAATTGGCTGGGAGACATCAGGCATGCGGGGGCTATCTTCATCGGGCCCAATAGTGCCGAAGCCTTTGGCGATTACACCGCGGGCCCCAACCATGTGCTTCCCACGGGCGGGACCGCCCGCTTCTCCTCGGGTCTTTCGGTTTTCGACTTCCTCAAGCGCACCAACATGCTGGAAATGAAGAAACCCGGCGTGAAGGCTTTGGGTAAGATAACGGTCGATTTTGCTGAGGAAGAAGGCCTGGGCGCCCACGCCCAAAGCGTGTTGTTCCGTATGGGAAAAACCAAAGAATAAATAAACTGCTGTCATTGCGAGGAATGACCGCCGAATAGGCGGACGATCATGACGAAGCAAACCCAGTTTAAATAAAATCCAAAATCTTGAGACGTAAACCACCCATGAACTTGGGTTGCTTCGCCGCTGAGTTCGCGGCTTGCAATGACGGAAAAGGAAAAAACTTTGAAGCACTTAAAAAGCTGGTTCAGACCTTCCGTCCTCAAAATGAAGGGCTATGTCCCTGGTGAACAGCCCAAGAACCTCTCGACCATCAAACTTAATACCAATGAAAATCCCTATCCGCCCTCGGCGGCTGTTTTGAAAGCGGTCCGGGACCAAGCGGACTTCCGCTTACGGCTCTATCCGGAGCCAACCGCTGACACCCTCCGCAAAGCTTTATCCCGTGTTTACCGTTGGCCGGTGGAAGGTATCCTGGTGGGGAATGGGTCCGACGAAATACTCACCCTCCTTTTTGCCGCGGCGGTGGGAAAAGGCGACCAAGTCCAATTCCCCGACATTACCTACAGTCTTTATCCGGTCCTGACCCAGATCCGGGAAGGCCGTATCAGGGAAGTGAAGCTCAATTTGGATTGGAGCTTGGATTTCAAGAAGTTGAACCCCAAGGCCCGCTTGACCCTTTGGGGTTATCCCAATCCGCCCATCGGTAACTGTTTCCCCATGGCCGAGATGAAGGCCTTCTGTAAAAAGGCCAAGGGACTCGTCCTGATCGACGAGGCTTATGTGGATTTCTCCAACAACAACTGTCTGGCCATCGCCAAGGTCTGCCCCAACGTGCTTATCCTTCGGACCATGTCCAAATCCTTCTCTTTGGCCGGAGCCCGGTTGGGATATGTCTTCGGTCATCCGGATGTCATCGCCCAATTAATGAAGGTCAAGGATTCCTACAATGTGAACCGGGTCACGCAAGCCATCGGTATCGCGGCCATGAGCGTCGGCAGTCTGAAGGACATGAAGAAAAACGTGGCCAATATTCGCTTGGAGCGGAATAGCCTCATCGAATCCCTGCGGGATCTGGATTTCGATGTACCTGATAGCGAGGCTAATTTCTTTTTGGCTACAAGACCTGGGATGCCATCCGCCGCGGCCCTTTACAAAAATCTCAAAAAGAGGGGCGTTTTGGTAAGATACTTCTCCCATCCGAGGCTCCGTCATTCGTTGCGGGTCACGGTGGGGACGCCGGCGCAGAACAGCCGGCTTTTAGCGGAACTCAAGAAGCTCCTTTAAATCCTGGAGAAGACAATGGCCAAGCGCATCGCCACCATCAAACGCAACACTAAAGAGACCCAAATCGAGCTGACGCTCGATTTGGACGGCACTGGTGTGAACCAAGTGAAGTCCCCCGTGCCTTTCCTTAACCACATGTTGGAAGCCTTCAGCAAGCACAGCGGTTTCGACTTGAAAGTGAACGCCAAGGGCGACACTCACATCGACGACCATCACACGGTGGAAGATATCGGCATCTGCCTGGGCATGGCCCTGGACAAAGCCGTTGGCGATAAGCACGGCATTTCCCGTTACGGCTTTTTTTACGTCCCCTTGGACGAGGCTCTGGTGCGCTCCGTCGTGGACCTGAGCGGCCGGAATTACATCAATTACTCCCTCGACCTCGTGGTCAAGAAGCGCATCGGCAATTTCGATACTGAGTTGGTCGAGGATTTCTTCCGGGCCGTGGTCGACAACGGTAAGTTCAACTTGCACCTGGAAAAGATCCACGGTCGCAACAGTCATCACATCGTGGAGGCGGGGTTCAAGAGCTTCGCCCGGGCCCTCAAGATGGCGGTGGCTCATGACGCCAAGGTGAAGGGCATCCCTTCAACCAAAGGCAATTTGTAAACCGAATTTAACCACCAAGACACTAAGACACCAAGAAAAGCGAAAATTTTTTGGCTCAAACCTGTTTTCTAAGATTCACTTGGTGACTTGGTGTCTTGGTGGTGAACAATGTTCGAGGTTTCGAATGATAAGCGTAGTGGATTATGGCGTCGGTAATCTCCATAGCGTGGCCAAGGCCCTCGAAAAGGTGGGCGCGCAAACCCGTGTGACCTCCGATTGGAGGGATGTGGAGAAGTCCGATGGGGTCGTTCTGCCCGGCGTGGGCGCCTTCAAGGATTCCATGGACGCCATGCACCGGTCCGACCTAGCGAAAGCCATCAAAGCCTTCATCGCTTCGGGAAAACCTTTCCTGGGAGTTTGTGTGGGATTGCAGATGCTCTTTTCCGAAAGCGAAGAGTTCGGGATCTCCAAGGGCTTGGATGTTTTTCCGGGCCGGGTGGTCAAGTTCACCGAAGGACAAAAGGTGCCTCACATGGGATGGAACCAGATACAGATCAAGAAGGACGGGAACCCTTTACTCAAAGGGTTGAAGAACGGCGACTATCTCTATTTCGTGCACTCCTATTATGTGGTGCCGAAGGACAAGACCATCGTGGCCGCTGAGTCCAGCTATGGGACGGACTTCACCTGCATGGTCTGGGAAAAGAACGTGTTCGGGACCCAGTTCCACCCGGAGAAAAGCCAGACGGTCGGGTTGAAGATATACGAGAATTTTAAAAATTTAGTGAACGGCAATTAACCACTAAGACACTAAGGGCACCAAGAACGGCTTAAGAAATCTTGGTTGAAGCAAAAGACCTTCTGGTTTTCTTAGTGAACTTAGTGCCTTCGTGGTTCAAAGGACTTATATGTACGTCATACCCGCGATCGACATTCGAAAAGGACGCTGTGTGCGGCTGGTGCAGGGCGACCTGCGTGATGAGACCGTTTATTCCCAAGAGCCCGTTTCAGTGGCCAAACTCTGGAAACTCAAGGGCGGCAAGCGTCTTCACGTCATTGACCTGGACGGCGCTTTCTCGGGCAAATTAGCCAACCTGGATTACGTGAAAGAGATCATCAAAGCCACCGACCTGAAAGTGCAGGTGGGCGGCGGTATCCGGGACCTGAAGACCATCGAAAAGGTCCTCTCCATCGGCGTCAGCTACGTCATCCTGGGTACCTCCGCCGTGCAGAACAAGGACTTCGTCAAAGAGGCGGTCAAGGAATACGGCAAGTCCATCATCGCCGGCATCGACGCCAAAAAGGGAATGGTCGCTATTAAGGGTTGGAAACAGGTCACCAAGGTCAACGCCGTGGACTTGGCCAAGGAAATGGTCGACTTGGGCGTGGGCCAGATCATCTTCACCGACATCCAACGGGACGGCATGTTGGAAGGGCCTAACTTCAAGAGCACCAAGGAATTGGCCAAAGCGGTCAAGGTCCCGGTCATCATTTCGGGCGGCATGTCGGGTTATAAGGACATCGAGCACGCCAAACGCCTGGAAAAATACGGCATCACCTCCGTCATCATCGGCAAGGCCCTCTATACGGGCAAGATCGATCTCAAGCAAGCCATCAAGATCGCCAAGGAACCCCTGGCCCCCAAGACCCGCAAGAAAAAGGCGAGTTAAGATGTTGGCCAAGCGCGTCATCCCCTGCCTGGACGTGAAGGAAGGGCGGGTGGTCAAGGGCGTCAAGTTCGAGAACCTGCGGGACGCGGGCGACCCGGTGGAGATCGCCAAACAATATGACGCCGAGGGTGCGGACGAGTTGGTTTTCCTCGACATCACCGCTTCTTCCGACAAACGCAATATCCTTTTGGATGTGGTGACCCGCACCGCCGAAGCGGTTTTCATGCCCCTGACGGTAGGGGGCGGCGTGCGAACGACGGACGATATCCGGACCCTCTTGAAGTCCGGTGCGGATAAGGTGTCCCTCAATACCCGAGCGGTGGAAAACCCCCAAGTGCTCAAGGACGGCGCTGAAAAATTCGGGGCCCAGTGCATCGTGCTGGCCATCGACGCCAAACGCCGGGACCCGAACGACGCTTCCAAAGGCTGGGAAGTCTATACCCATGGCGGCCGCACCCCGACCGGCAAGGACGCGGTGGAGTGGGCCAAGCAAGGGGTTCAACTGGGTGCGGGGGAGATCCTTTTGACCAGCATGGACCGGGACGGCACCAAGAACGGCTACGACTTGGAGTTGACCCGCGCTATCTCGGAAGGTGTGAATGTGCCGGTCATCGCCTCGGGTGGCGTAGGGACTTTGGACCATTTGGCCGAGGGCATCTTGAAGGGTAAAGCGGACGCGGTCCTGGCCGCTTCCATTTTCCACTATCGTGAATATTCGGTGAAACAAGCCAAGGAATACATGAAGGGGAAGGGCATCCCGGTAAGGTTATAATGAGGGTCATTGCGAGGAGTGCCCCGCGAATAGCGGGGCGGGTACGACGCGGCAACCCTAGTTGAAAATAGCTGGTTTTGCCCGAGGCAAAACCAACAGCTTAAAACCACCCATGAACTGAGGTTGCTTCGTCGCGAAATTCGCTTCTCGCAATGACGGATATAAAAGAGGTTTTCAAATGAGCCTGCCCACCCAAGTCATCAAACAGCTCGAAAAATTGATCCAAGAAAACGTGAACCGTTTTTTCGGCCCCTTGAAAGCCGCCGAGAAGACGCCGGACAAGGTCAGTGCTTTCGCCCAAAAGCAGTTGGATTTTTTCATCACCGGTATGGCCAAAGAGTCCCGTGAGTTCCAAACGATGTGGGCCAAGGGCCATCCCTATCACACGCGTCTACGGATGAACCCTTCCACCCAACGCTGGGAGATCGAGATTATGGAAGACGACGGCCGAATTTAAAAAAGGTTCCAAATGCCCGAAGCCAATAACAGCATGCTGGCCGTCATCGAAAAGCTCATCCGTAAGAACGTCGTTATGCATTTCGCCAACAAACCCAACACAGAAAAGACCCTCCTGAACGTTGAGGAATTCGCCCAGAAACAGTTGGATTTCTTCATGGACGGCATGGCAAAACAATCCCCCGAACTCACCAAAACCTGGAAAAGGGGCCACCCTTTCCTGGCCAAAGCCGCCATTAACACCGAGACCATGGCTTTCGAGATCAAGATCATCGAGAAGGAAGCTGGGCGGTTTTAAACCCAGCCTGTTGTAAACTAGTGGAACTATGAACGCTCCCAACCAACCGACTGATCCAAAACCTTCCCCTTTTATCTCCAAGTTGAGGCTCCTGCGCGACTTGTTAGTTGTCGCGGCCCTTGTTTGGATCGGGGTCCAAGCCTATTGGGGTTATTTCAAGTTCAAGATCTGGTTGGCTGGGTTCGGCACCGGGCTCTTTTGGGGCGCGGGATTGGTCGGTGGGTTCATTTATTTCCACGCCGTTCATAAGATCTATGAGCGGATCAAGGAAATGGCGTCGGGAAGCAAGAAGGTCGCTTTTTATATTCTCTTTGCCCTTGGGTTGTTGATCGTCAATCCGGTCCCCGTTAGCCTGGCCTTGTGGCTCTTCACCCCGCCGGGAGTCTTGCACGATGACGATTTTTCATTCTTGATCGGCTGTGCCATCGCGGCTGGTATTGTCATCTTGTTGGAACGGTTATTCACGAAAAAAGCCAAAAAGTCGGATCCCGACCATTGAACCCGTTGGCAACCGACCTTACCTTGCGGTAATATCCCAGTCCTTAACTTTAACTGGGGTTGCTTCGTCGCAATCGCCCCTATTTCGGGGCGGCTCCTCGCAATGACAGCGATAAAATTTTTTGGGGGTAGTTTATGAGCTGGCTCGATAAATTAAAATTCCAAGAAGACGGGCTCATCCCCGTCATCGCGCAAGACGCGAACACCAACGAAGTGCTCATGTTCGCTTTCGCGAACCGCGAGGCGCTGGAGAACGCCGTCCGCTCGGGTCAGATGACCTATTGGAGCCGCAGCCGGAAAAAACTTTGGATCAAAGGCGAAGAATCCGGCAATGTTCAGCACGTAAAGGCCCTTTATACCGATTGCGATAACGACGCCATTCTGGTAAAAATAGTGCAAGACGGCGGCGCGGCCTGTCACACGGGCAAGCGCTCCTGTTTTTTCAATGAACTTTTGGAAGAGAATTGGAAGGATGTCGGAGTCCAAGTTTTCGATCCCAAAAAGGTGTATAAAAAGTAATGAGATCTTCCTTTGGCTTGAATTTAAACCGCTGGCGCCACTCGCTTTGGCTCTCCTAAGAGCCCGGGTTCGAGTTCGTTCGCGTTTAAATTTCAAACTTTAAGGAGATCTCTATGAAACGTCCGATCAGTTCCAACGTTGTCCCGTCCTTTCAAACCTTTTCAACCCTAGCCCAAAAATTCAACCGTATCCCGGTTTCGCTGGCGTTCCAAGCGGACTTGGAGACGCCCCTTTCGGCCTATCTCAAGTTGGCCAAAGGAAAGAATGGGTTCCTGCTCGAAAGCGTCGAGAAGAACGAGCAAGTCGCCCGCTATTCCATCGTCGGCTTCTCGCCTACAGGGGTTTTTGAGGCGAAGAACGGGGTCTTGACCGAGCATCAGGGCTCCCGAAAAACCGTCTCGAAACACACCAATCCCCTCAAGCTGGTGAAAGAAAAGGCCGCCGCCATCCGCCAGGCTCCTTTGGAAGGCGCCACGGGATTCCTGGGTGGTATGGTGGGGTTCATCGGTTATGACGCCGTGCGTTATTTCGAGAAACTTCCCTCAACCGTTCCGGATGTCCTCAAGGTTCCCGACCTCTATTTGATGGTCACCGACCGACTGGCCCTGTTCGACCACATGAAGCGGACCCTTCATTTGATCGTGAATGTGCCCATTGAGGCCAAGACGAATTTGAAGAAGGCCTATGCCGGGGCTGTGAAAGAGTTGGAGCGACTCTCGAAAGACTTAGAGAGGCCTCTCAAGGGAATAGGGGAGATACCGGTCAGTGCTGTTACCAAACCCGGCCCCAACGACCTTTTCGGGTTCAAGGCCAACATGAAGACCGAGGATTTCCATGGCATGGTGACCCGGTCCAAGGAATACATCAAGGCGGGGGATATCATCCAGGTGGTGGGTTCCCAGAGGTTCGAGAAGCAAGTGGACACTGACGCGGTGACCATCTATCGGGTCCTGCGCCGTCTCAATCCCTCTCCCTATATGTTCATTATCAAGGCGAATGACACCGAGCTCGTGGGTTCCTCTCCTGAAATGATGATCAAGGTCCAGAACGGCATCGTGGAGACCCGGCCCATCGCCGGAAGCCGACCTCGTGGAAAAGATCACGAAGAGGACCAAGCCCTGGCCTCCGAACTTTTGAAGGATGAGAAGGAACTGGCTGAGCACGTCATGTTGGTGGACCTAGCCCGCAACGACCTAGGACGGGTTTGCGACTACGCCACGGTCAAGGTGAACCAGTTCGAGCGCATCGAGCGCTATTCCCATATCATGCACATCGTCTCGGACGTGACAGGCCATCTTCAAAAAGAAAAGACCGCTTACGACGCCTTCCAAGCTTGCTTCCCGGCGGGCACCCTTTCGGGCGCGCCCAAGATCAGGGCGATGGAGATCATCGAAGAATTGGAGCCTTCCCGGCGTGGTCTTTACGGCGGCGCGGTCGTGGCTTTTGGCTTCGACGGCAACATGGATTCCGCTATCACCATCCGGTCAGCGGTGCTGAAGAAGGTCAAGGGCAAGA